>JABJPE010000085.1 GCA_018664045.1 Legionellales bacterium
ACGCTTCGGAAGGTACCCGCTCCTCGCAATGACGGAAGTGGGGCAGTTATCATTTAGATCGACAATTTTATTGAAGTTCAGGCTGCTACAAGTTCATTTATTGCTCCCACCCCGTCATTGCTCCTCAGCCCCGTCATTGCGAGGAGCCTAGCGACGTCGCAATCCAGCCATCCCAGTTATTGCGCTAATCCTAGTAATCCTGCCCCATCCCCGTCATTGCGAGGAGCGCAGCGACGTCGCAATCCATCTGTTGTTCTAGCTGTGCTGCAAGTCCATTTATTTATCGCCGCAATGACCGCCGGGGAAGTTAAGTTATTTCAATTACAGCGCTTAAAATTTCTTGTGGCAATATTTTATTCAGGCATTCTAAATGCTTTAATTTGCATGTTTTGCTGTGGCATGGCCTGCAACCTATAGGTTTCCATACAGAGATAGCCTTATCAGATAGTGGTGGCGCAAAGCCTGGTATAGTAGCGCCATAGATAGCAATTACTGGCACCTTTATTGCTGCAGCCATGTGCATTAGACCTGAGTCATTTGCGACAACACAATCAGCGTGCTGCATAATATCTATAACTTCTGGCAGTGATGTTCTACCTGTCCAATTTGTGCATATGTGATTAAGGCTCTGCTCTATTTCAAGGCCAATTTGTTGCTCTGCAGGCCCTCCTAGAATATGGACATTATAATTCTTTTCTAATAAATATTTAGCAAGCGTTATGAAATATTTAAGCGGCCACATTTTTGTGGCTCCACCTGCAGCTCCTGGGCATAACATGATATTTTTTTTGTTAGGATTAGGTCTGTATAGATCGAGTTTGGTCGCAGCTTCAATCAAATTGGTTTTTTGATATTTGAGTCTAGGCTGTGGGCAGTCCTGCAAGGGAATTGCATCACTCATCTTATCATGCGCAAGCTGCACATATGTTTGTACCATATGGGCGCACTTTTTTTTGTTCTGATGGAGATTGTTTATTAAAATATAGCGTTTTTCACCGCGCCATCCAGTTCGCACTTTTATGTTCGCAAGAAAACCAATTATCGCTGATTTGATGGTGTTCGGTGCATATATTATTTCATCAAATTTGTGTTTTTTTAAATCAATAGAGCAGAGTATTCTAGCTAGTAGTGCTAGTTTTTTCTTGGGGAAAGAGGTATATATGACATCGTCAACCCCAGCGATTCTTTCAAATAACCCGGTAAAGTGCTTGTGCGGATTTAGAATAGTTATATTTTTAACGCCTTGTTTCTTTAATTCAAGAATTAGGCTACCTAACATAATATTATCACCTAGCCAGCCAGCTGCAAAAACAAGTATTTTTTTACTGGGTTTTACTTTTCTTTTATATCTAAACATAACGCCTTCCATTACCAAAAAATAATATATGCCAAGGTGGTGCCTATTAATATTATTTATGTATTTTTTTAAGTAAACTTTATTGCCTTTGCCATTAACTGTTTATACAACTAAAGATAATGTTTGCTACTTATATGTTTGTAAAATGCTGCTTGTGCTGCTATGGGGTATTTCAAAATCAATTGCTGTTTTAATATTATTTATGTTACCTGAATATTTTATTGTAAGAGGTGTAACTTTTGTTTTTTCAAGCTCATTTAAATTTAAATATGCTTGCAAATTATGGTTGTTGAAATTGAATTTTGTCATTCCTGTCATTGTGCTAGTAGGGGTTTTGATTTTTAGTAGAGAGCAGTTTAATACTTCGTTGTTATAATAGCATTCAGATTTTATTTTATTAAATATGGCGGGCCTAGATATTTTAATATCGTTACTGGTTAGGTTATTCATTAATAATGTTGTTGGATTGATATCACGGCTAAGGTGCCCATTTTTTAATTTTGCAATTACTGGGCCATGCATAGAGCTGTAAAAATGCTCTAGTGATGCTCCATTGCCGCTTATTTCGCTTGTAATGTCTAACGTCCCGCTTATTGGTTCATTGGCAATCCCTATATCTTGAAGTATCGGCGTTATTTGCGCACTTTTTACTTTTGTGGATAATCTATTGTTTTTAAGATCATGTGCAAATTTAGTATTTAGCGTGCCATTGTAAAAATCTTTTACATTTATTTCGATTGTTGAGTTTGTATTGTTTTTAGTTGATGTTAATGTGCATTTTTTTGATATTAAGTTTTCATAGGTTAGTTCTTTTATTTCAGTTTCAGTTATAAAGTCATGGTTTGCATCTAGTTCTAGTAAAAAATATAAAAGTTTTAAGTCATCTCTTTTTATGCTTATTTTATTTGCACTCGATACTAGTTTATTTTGTTCCTTGCCAATAAATAGAGTAGATTGGATTTTGCTTTCATCTATTTTAGTGTTAATTTTGATGATGTCATTTTTAATGTTTATTTGAGCTTTAGTATTGTATGGCTCAATTCGGTCATTTAATTGTATGCTTTTATCAATAGCGTGTATAAAGTTTTTTAAACTAAAAGTTAAAACATTAATACTGCCTTCAGTTGTTTTTTTATCAAAATTAGTGCTTATTGTTCCCATAAATTCAGAGTTATTTAAAAATCCAATTATATCAGCTGCATGCAGAGAGTTGGTGGCGTATTCATATGTTGTATTGCTATCCATTATTAATCTTAAGTGACCGTTGGGTGTCGTTGTCGTTGCTTTTAAATGGCTGTTTCTAAGCTTTATATTTTCAGGTGATACAGTAACTAATGATTTTAACTGTATTTTACTTGTTATATCATTTTGGCTTAGTTGTCCTTCGGCATTGATAGTAAACGGAGATCCCACTCGATAGCCAATTACTCTTGCATTTAGATTAGTTAAGCCATATTTTTTGTCTTTAGCGTCTACATAGCCTATTTCTGCATTTCTAATTTCTAAGTTTATTGTATTTGTTGGATAAAAATTTTCAAATTTAATTTTTCTAAAGTTTTCAGTTAGCTCCTTAAATACTTCGCTATTAACTGTTAGACCAGTCAAACCAATTGCGCTTATCCTTATTTTATTTATTAATAGCTGTATTGGATCTATTTTAATTGCAATGTTAGTTATATTTAAATGGGTGTCGTTATGTTTGTTTTGCAATGTTACATTTGGTATTTCAACGCCAACCCAAGGGAATATTGATAATTTAGGTTTTGATGAGGTTTTAATTTCATAAGAACTCTTAGTATTTATCGTTTTAATTAGGTTATTACTAATTTCAATATTCTTTTGTTCAAAGTTTATTATCGCAAAGGCAGCTGTAAAAAGAATTATTGTTATTAGTGATACGCTAATTATATATTTTTTATTGTTTATAACCATATTCCAACCTAAAACCTCGACTGCACTTTCTTATTGTGATATGTTTTGTTTGTAAACGCAATTGAAAAATAATTTATTTATCTATAAGTGGGTGGTGATTAAGTGGTAGTGCGCAAAGAAATTAAAAGCTATGTGATAAGGACTGGTAAACTAACAAAAAATCAAAATAATGCCCTGCAAGATCATAGTGAAAAATATTGTATTTCTTACAAAAGTGAGCACATAGCTGAAGTTTTCCCAAAGAAGCAGGATATAGTTTGCGACATAGGGTTCGGGATGGCTACAAATTTAATTGATCAGGCGGTTTCAAATGATGATTTTAATTATCTTGGTTTAGAGGTTTACCCGCCTGGAGTCGGGAGTGCTTTGGCTGGCATAGCTAAAAACGCATGTGAAAATATTAAAATAATACAACATGATGCTGTCGAAGTTCTCAATAATATGGTTCCTGATAATTACTTTGTAAAGGTTCAGCTGTTATATCCAGACCCTTGGCCTAAAAAGCGTCATCACAAGCGTAGAATAATTTCACCATCTTTTTTAAATTCTATTGCAAGGGTGCTAAAATCAGGTGGCGTTTTTCAAGTTATAACAGATTGGGACCCTTATGCTGACTATATAAAGGATTTGTTTGTAGGTGACAAACGCTTCGTAAGCGTTGAAGAGCATGCTTTTACTGAAGATTCCATGTCATGGCCCAACCCAACAGAAACAGCATATGCAAAAAAAGGCATAAACAAAGGGCATGCAATTTCTAATTTAATATACAGAGTTTGCTAGTAGCTCAGTATATCTATTTTTCTTGTCCAGATGACTGGAGCTGATGAAATAATTGGCACGTTATACAGCACTGGTTTTTTTACTTTTGTTTTGTAATTTATGATAGTCAAATTAAATAACTCTGGATCATCACCATGCATCACTTTTCGTAATAAGTTACCATATTCTTGGGTTTGAACAATGCAGTACTTACCTACAGTGTCATTTATATCTTCTTGAAATCTTTTGATTCCAGCAATGTAGTCACCAGGTTTCCAGTTTGGTTGCATGGTGTCATCTGAAACAACTATATCAATTGAGTTTGGATGGTGTTGGCGAAATAATAGTATTTCTTTAGTAATAATATTGGTTTCAGCTTCAAATATGTGCTCATTAACATCCACATGTTTTTTCAGCTCTGTATTTCTCTGGCTAGGGGTATGATCAGTAAATTGAGGTCCAGATCCAGTACCATGTAGCAACCAGTCCACCTCACAACTTATTCCTTCTGCATTAAAGGCAATTACTATGTTGCGTGCTCCTTTTAAGGTAAGCCCACCAAAACGTGCTGATTCCCAGTTTTGCAAGGTACCTCTTGGTATCCCATATCTTTTATGGAAGTCATTTCTAGACAGGCCTGTCATTTCTCGTAGGCTTTTTAGTCTTTTTGCGCGATCTTTAGCAATTATTGCTTTATCACATTGCTCTGTATTGTACGACATGTAGTCCTCCTTGAAATCAGTTTTCCCTATTAGGTTGATTATATGCAGCGTAAAAAGTATAATCAAGCATATTTATTGCTAAATTTGTTTTAATGTCTAATTGTTTGTTTTATAAGTGTTTAAAGGTTTTTTATAATTATCTACATAAGACATGTACAAGTTTTTTGCTGCTTTAAAATCAGTTTTTATCACTTTTATAATTTCATTTTGCTGGCTTTCTGATAACTGCGCAAAATCAATTTTTTCACCTATCATGCAACATTCCTTTTTTATGCGTGCAACTATATGATAACAAAAAAGAAAAAAAATATATGCAAGCATTTGGCTGCGTTGCGTGTAAGAGATCTATGGTAGTTGTTATATGGCTATATTGTCGATTAAACGTATTTTATCAAAATACACTGCAGCTAATATCCTTGTGTTTTCGCATTTTTTTGCTGCTGTAAGCAAAGTGTTTTCATCAATCATGCTTATGTAGTCTATTGAAAAACCATGTTTTTTTAGATTTTCTTTTGACTGTGATAGTTGTTCTTTGTATTTGCCTTGCAGGTAAGAGTTCTTTAATAAAACTAAATTTTTTCTAAGTAATGCCGCCATTTCTTTTTGTTCATAATTTAGGTAATTATTTCTTGAGCTCATAGCCAATCCATTTGCTTCTCGGGTTATTGGTACAGCCTTTATATTTACATTTATATGCAAATCTTCGCATAATTTTTTTATTATTATATATTGCTGCCAATCTTTTTCACCAAAAAAAGCTGTGTGTGGTTTAATAATATTAAATAATTTTGTAACTACTGTACATATTCCTTGGAAAAATATTGGCCTAGAGTTACCACAGTGGAGCTCTGATATTTTAGGTGTTTTTATATATGTATGAGTGTCAGCGCCATTGGGAAACATCTCTTGCGAATTTGGGCAAAACACCACATCCACTCCAAGAGCTTCAAGTAAGCTCAGGTCATTTTCAAGGGTTCTGGGGTATGTTGCTAAATCTTCATTTGGGCCAAATTGCAAATCATTTACAAAGATACTAACTACAGTTATTTTTGTTGGTTCTAAGGCTTCGGTAACTAGGTTTAGGTGGCCTTGATGCAGATTGCCCATAGTTGGTACAAAGTTTATTTTTTTATTTGTATTTACTAAATAATCCTTAATCCCACTTACTTTATTAAATATTTTCATAATGCTAATACATATTCTTTTTCAGGGAATACGCCTTCTTTTACATCATGAATATAATTTGTAATTGCATTTAGTGGTTCTAAGCTTGCATATGATTTACAAAATTTGTACGTATTTGAAGATAATCCTAGCATGTCATGTGTTACTAGTATCTGACCATCTGTGCCTTTGCCAGAACCTATGCCGATTGTTGCTGCTTTTATTGTCGTTGTAATTGTTGTAGCCAGGCTCTCTGGTATGCACTCTAAAACAACTAGTTTTGCTCCTGCTTTAGTTACTGACTTAGCATCATCTAATATTTTCTGTGCTTGTTCTTTATTTTTTCCTTGGACGTAGTAGCCACCGAGCTGGTTAACACTTTGTGGCATAAGCCCTAAGTGAGCACATACAGGAATTCCAGCTTTAGTTAGCTTAGCTATTATATCTGCTAAGTCACTGCCACCTTCTAATTTAACCATGGCAGCACCCGCTTGCATTAGTTTTGTTGCATTATACAATGCTTGTTCGGTGGATAAGTAGCTACCAAAAGGCATGTCAGCAACTAGTAAAGCGGAGGTGTTGGCCTTTGCAGCACATCTGGTGTGGTATAGCATATCATCCATAGTCACGGGTATAGTGGTTTCATGACCTTGAATTACCATTCCTAAAGAGTCTCCGACTAAAATTAGGTCTATCCCAGCATTATTTAGTAGTTTTGTCATTGCGGCATCATATGCTGTTAGTGCTGCTATTTTTGTTTTTTGTGTTTTACATTTAGCTAGGGTTGTTACCGTTGTTTTAACCATTATTTTGCCTTTGTATTAAGGTTGATAGCATACAAAGAATAGCAGAATTTACTGGAATTTCAATGTTATTTTTTTTTGCTATTTTGCTTAGTTTTTTATTGATAAATTCAAGCTCAGTGGCCTTGTTATTTCTATAATCAGTTAGCATTGAGGATTTATTGGTTGCTGTTAATGTTATTACATTATTTGTTTCTGTTATTAATTCTTCGCTACTCCAGCCTATATCTGAAACAGTATTGCTAATTTCATTCGCTAGCTTCTCAATTATATATTTACAGCCTGCTATGTTTTTTAGACTGCCATTTTGACAGTTATAAATTACTGTTAGTGGGTTTATTATACAGTTTATCGCGAATTTTTGTTTTATTTTTTGTTCAATATTATGTTGCCATTGCCAGTTTATCTCTGTTTTTTGGAACATGTTTTTTATTTGTTGTTGTTGCTCCAGGGTTAAGGTTTTACCTGATAGTTGTCCTAGTTGAATTATTCCTTGTAAGCTGCTGAATAATGTTTGTAGAGCTATGGTTTTAACTCCGTAGCTTAAAGGCGCGGCAATGATGGGGTTGTTAGTGATTAAGTCTTTTATCACTGTATGAGCTCCAAGGCCATTTTGCACTAGTATTATTATTGTGTTTGGTTTTATATGCTGGCGCATATCGTTTATGCTGTTACGAAGGTCATAGGCTTTTGTGGCTATTATTAGAACATCTGGTTTGCACTTAATATTGTCTTTGCTTTGGTATGTTACAGATGCTGTTATATTACTATCTGGAGTTTGTAATATTAGTTTTTTTTGTCCTTGATGTTTTTTACTTATGATTTGCACAAATTTATTTTGTCTTAGCATCACAGCTAAAAAATTACCAATATTACCATCGCCAACAATGTATATATAACTATTTTTATCTTTATGCAAATTTAACCTCATAATTAAATGCTTGTTAAAATATAGCTTTTTTATTAGTGCTTTTAAAGAAAAAATTATACTTGATATAACCCCAATCTATGTTAACCTGTTTTAGTTATGTTTTTATAGGGAATTAATATGAATAACAGTCTTAAGTCAGGTTTTACAGCTACTATTGTTGCATCTATGTTTTTAGCTGTGGTGTTAGGGTTTGTTATTTCTACTCTCCCTCCTAGCGAATTTCTCCGATGGTTTTTTGTAGATGAAGTATGTGTTGTTGGTGGGAAAATTTTTATAATATTACTTAAAATGCTTGTTGTTCCAATAGTGTTTGTCTCGTTGGTATGTGGTGTTGCAACTATGGTCAATGCAAAAAGGCTAGGTGGTATAGCCGCATTAAGTTTTATCTTATATTTATTAACAACAGTTGCTGCAATATCACTAGCATTATTTATAGCAAGCAGTCTTGGTATTGGTGCTGGTGTTGGTTTGGCTGCAGTAAAAGATTTCACTATTCCAGTTGCGCCGCAGCTATCACAAGTTATTTTAAACTTATTTCCAGCAAATCCATTTCAAGCTTTAGCAAATGGTGAGATGCTTCAGGTTATTGTATTCGCTTTGATTTTTGGCGTTGCCATCTTGTTTTCTGGAAGGGAAGGGCAGCGTGTTGCAAAGAATTTTCAAGACTTAAATGAGGTTATTATCAACCTGGTTTTAATGATTATGAACTTAGCACCGATAGGTGTTTTTTGTCTTATGACAGCACTGGTGGCTAAATCTGGTTTTGCAGTAATGTCTGGTCTTTTGGGTTATTTTTTTACCGTGATTGCTGCGCTTATGGTGCAGTTATTTGTAGTATATAGTGCGGTTCTTATTTTATTGGCGCACCGTTCGCCATATTGGTTTTTGAAAAACATGGCATCATCTATGTTATTTGCTTTTAGCGTCTCTAGTAGTAGTGCTTCAATACCAGTTGTAATGCAGGCAGCTAAGGAAAAATTAAAGTTAAATAAATCGGTTGTATCTTTTGTGATTCCGCTGGGGGCAACTATTAATATGGATGGCACAGCAATTATGCAAGGAGTTGCTACAGTTTTTATAGCAAATGCCTATGGTTTAGATATAGCTTTGTCAGGATACATAACTATAGTTTTGATGGCGACACTTGCCTCTATAGGTACAGCCGGTGTTCCTGGGGTCGGTTTAATCACGTTGGCAATGGTGCTAGCTCAGGTAGGGCTTCCTGTTGAAGGTATTGCAATGATCATTGGTGTAGATAGATTGTTAGATATGACAAGAACTGCAATTAATGTTGCTGGTGATTGTGCTGTAGCTTGTGTTGTTGATCGTTGGTTTAGTTCACCGCTTCCAGAACCAGAGACAGCTCCTTAGGGTAAAAAAACAGCAGCCATATCATTATAAAAGCTATAACCTTTTGGGGTTAGCTCTAAACAATCAGAGTTATATTTTGCAGAATGTTGCGGTAATTTATCTAGTTTACTAAAGAGTAATTCTCTAGGCAGATTGGTTCGCTCTTCAAATAAAGAAAACTCTAGTACTTGATTTAGGCGCAAGTGGTTAAGCATAAACTCAAATATTATATCGTCTGGCGCTACTATTTTGTCATTAATGCTGTTTTTTGCATCTATAAACATTTTTGGATGTTTAGTCTGCATGGTTCTTATGATATTGCTGTTTTGGGTTATTTTTCCGCAGGCTCCCGCGCCAATGCCGAGGTAATCGCCATATTGCCATATATTATAATTGTGCTTGCATTGTGCTAACTTACCATTACTCCATGCAGATATTTCATATTGCTGCATGCCATGTTTGTAGAGAATGTTTTTGCCTTCATCTTCTATTTTAAATAGCTTGTCATCTTTTGGTGTAATTGGTTTTTTATGGTAGAAGGCAGTATTTGGCTCTATGGTTAATTGGTACCAAGATAAATGCGGGGTTTGGAAGCTAAGAGCTATTTCTAAATCATTGTTACTTTCTGCACTAATTTGGCCTGGTAATCCATACATAATATCTATATTTATATTGTCAAATCCTGCTTGTTGTGCGGATTTTATGGCATTTTGTGCTTCCATGTCACTGTGAATTCTACCAAGTTTTTTTAACATTTGCGGTGAAAAACTTTGTACTCCAATTGATATTCTGTTGACGCCAGCAGTTTTAAAGTCACTAAACTTTTGTTGTTCAACAGTCCCAGGGTTTGCTTCTAATGTTATTTCAACATCGTCAGTTAAGGAGAAATGTTTTGTAACTAAATTTAGTATTGCTTCAATATTAGCCCCACTAAATATACTCGGAGTACCCCCGCCAAAAAAAATAGTGCTTATTGATCTGTTTTTGACAAGATTTTTATATGAGAGCATATTTTGTTCTAGTGCAGCAATATATTCTTTTGCAGGTGGCAGTTCTGTTTTTAAAGTATGCGAATTAAAATCACAGTACGGGCATTTTTTTACGCACCAAGGTATATGAATATACAACCCTAATGGAATTTTATTTGTTATAAAATCTTTAGTTGCCATGGAGATATTTTACCACGTCTTTGTTAGTTACGATGTCTGTACATAATTTATGTTCTTCTCGTAGTATTGAAAACATGCACACATCTGTAAAATTATATTTATAGTAGCGGTATTGTCGCAAAATTCCTTCTTCTGTGAAGCCTAATCTTTTTAGAACGTTTTTTGATTTGTCATTATCAGGTGTAGTTACAGCTTCTATTCTGTTTATGGGCATGTTAGAGAATGAAAAATTTATTATTTTCTCCAGAGCTAAGTGCATTATATTTTTGCCCCAATAATTAGGATCAAGATCATAAACCAATTCAAGACGTGCATGATTTTTATGCCACGTTTCATAACCACAAGTGCCAATTAATTGATCATCTTGTTTAGTTGCAATAGCCCAATATATGCCGCGTCTTTGTTTGTATAAATTTATTAAAAACAATAAGTCAGACAGCGCTTTTGCTTCATTTTGTGGCAGGCAGTTTACCGGAACGAATTGTTTTACTTTCTCATGGTTAATGTATTTGAAGTATCTTGCCGCATCTTTTTCTGAAATTTCTCTTAAGTATATTTCTTGATTTATCTGGATGTTTGGGAATTTTGGAATCATATTTTCACTCCTTTTATTGATTATAGCGCATTATTTATAATTACTAGTTTGTATTTTCCTCTAGCATATGCTGAAGAAATGTAACTCTGCTTTTAGCAGATTCATTATTAATTGCCATAGATAGCGCTTTAGTTTGACCTAACACCACAACCAACTGTTTTCCTCTAGTTATGGCTGTGTAGATAAGGTTTCGTTGTAAGAGGGTATAATGCTGGGTTGCTATGGGTATTACTACAGCTGGGTATTCTGACCCTTGGCTTTTATGAATTGTTGTGGCCCATGCTAGTGCTATTTCATCAAGTTCATTAAAATCATATTTTACTATTCTACCATTAAAGTCGATGCGCATTTCATGTTCAGTTAGCTCTATACCTTGCACAAAGCCTATATCTCCATTAAATACCTCTTTGTCGTAATTGTTCGTTAGCTGAATAACTTTATCACCTGTTGCTAGTTTATTGCTAAAATGGTCAATGCTAGTAATTGGGTTTGGATTAAGAGCTTGTTGCAGGCTTTTATTGAGCATATTAACTCCAAGGCTGCCTCTGTTTGTTGGTGCCAGAACTTGGACGTCTGTTCGAGGGTCAAGTTTAAAGCGAGCTGGAATTCTTGTTGTAACAATATTTATAAGTTTTTCTGCAGTTACATCAGGGTTGTCATTATTAATAAAGAAAAAATCACTGTTGCTATCGGCATCTTTATAAAGTGGCATTTTACCTTCGTTTATTAGATGTGCATTAGTAATTATTTTTGATGTTTTTGCTTGGCGAAATATTTCAGTCAGACGGATAGTAGCTATTTTTTTTGATTCAATACAATCTGATAAAACAGATCCTGGGCCTACAGAAGGCAGCTGGTCTATGTCACCAACTAAAATTACTTTACAGCCATTTGGAATGGCTTCTACTAGGCTTGACATTAAAACCACATCTATCATAGAGCACTCATCGACAACGAGAAGATCAGCTAGGAGTGGATTGTCTGCATCATGTACAAACCCACCTTTTTTTGGGCTAAACCCTAGTAGTCTGTGAATGGTTTTGGCTTCGATGTTTGTTGTTTGATTAAGTCGTTTAGCTGCTCTGCCAGTTGGAGCTGCAAGTAGAATGTTTGCAACGTTTCTTTTTAAAACTGATAAAACAATGTTAACTAGCGTGGTTTTACCTACCCCAGGACCACCGGTAATAATACTAACTGTATTTGCTAATGCCGTTGCAACTGCTTCTATTTGAGATTCAGCTAGTTTTATATTGTTTTCTGCCTCTACAGATTGTAGTAATGTTTCTGTCAGCAGAGTGTTGTTATGCAGTTGGTGACTATTTATTCTTTTTATATTTTTAGCTACTTTTTGTTCGGCTTGATATAGATAATCAATTGCACACATTTGATCTGAATTTTTATTGATTGTTTTGATGGTTTTTGCTTCAATTTCAGCTGCTAGAGCTTGCTCTACAATTGTCGTTGGCGTGCCAAGTAGAGATGCTGTTTTTGCTGTTAAATCATTTGTTTTGCTAGCTGTGTTTCCCTGGTCGGCAAGTTGTTTTAAGCAAAAGCATAGGCCCGCTCTCGCTCTAATTACCGAGTCTGGTGCAAGGCCAATCGATAGTGCAAGTTGGTCGGCTATTTTAAAACCTATGCCTTGGATGTCCTGTGCAAGCTGATAGGGGTTCTTCCTGATAATATCAACTGCGTTATTGCCATAGGTTTTATAGATGCGGCACGCTCTGTTACTTCCTATGCCATGTGACTGTAAGAATATCATTATATTGCGGATTACTTTCTGCTCTTGCCAAGCTGCTATAATTTTACTTTGCCTTTTGGGGCCAATCCCATCTAGTCCAAGTAGGCGGTTAGGTTCATTTTCTATAACATCTAAAACCTCTTCTCCAAAGGTTTTTATTAACGTTTTTGCAAACCCGGGGCCAATACCTTTTACCATGCCAGAACTTAGATATTTTTCTATTCCAGCTAAAGTTGTAGGTGGCTTTACTACTATGGTATCAGCGTGAAACTGCATTCCATATGATTTGTCTTTTACCCAGGTGCCTTCACAATCTATTTCTTCACCTAGAGCCACTTGCATTATTGTGCCTACAACTGTGTCGAGCTCTCTGTTGTTTTTAACTTTAACTTTTAAAACTGCGTAGCCATTTACTGCATTATGAAAAGTAATTCTCTCTACTACCGCAGATAATTTTTTAATGTTATTTTGAGTTTCTTGAGCTTTGCTTGTCATTAGCTATCCTAACTATATCTGCTGTAGTGGTTATTGTGCGGTGTTTTTTGTAAAGTTGCAAGTAACGTGAGCCATTTACTTGATCATGTTTTTCATTATTACGTATGATCATTATAAGTTTTAAACATGAAATATTTATGGTTTTTTTATACATCTTATGCTTAAATAAAACTAATTTTGTATTTGATAAGAGGATGCTAATATGACTAAACAATGTATAAATGTTTCAATTACTGGCGCAGCAGGGCACATAGGTTATGCGTTGTTATTCAGAATAGCATCAGGCGCCATGTTTGGCCCAAATGTAAAAGTTAGATTGCAGTTAATAGAATTAGAAAGTCAGCTGCAGGCATTGCAAGGGGTTGCAATGGAGCTTGCGGACTGTGGTTTTAAGCTGTTAGAAGAAGTAATTTGTACATCAGACCTTCATGTTGGTTTTAAAGATGCTGATTGGGCCTTATTGATTGGCGCTGTGCCAAGAAAGAAAGGTATGGAACGCTCAGACTTACTCAAAATAAATGGTGGCATCTTCACCGGGCAGGGGCGCGCAATAGACGCAGTAGCCGCAGCAGATGTGAAAGTTTTAGTAGTTGGAAATCCATGTAATACTAATGCCTTAATTGCAAAAAGTGTTGTAACTAGGGTTAATCCAAATAATTTTTATGCAATGACATTGCTAGATCAACATCGTGCTGTTGGCCAATTAGCTGCTAAAGCAGGTGTTGGCATTGATCAAATTTCAGGTTGTTATATATGGGGTAACCATTCAGCAACACAATTCCCTGATGTAGCCAATGCAACTATAGCTGGTGATGACGCTAGCAAAGTAATTGCTGATAATGATTGGTTAACTGGTGAGTTTTTACAAAATGTGCAGCAGCGCGGCGCACATATAATAAAAGCACGAGGCTTATCATCAGCAGCTTCTGCTGCAAATGCAGTTGTCGATACGGTTGCAGCTTGCTCAGGATTGTGGCAGGACGAAATTTTTTCTTTGGCAGTTACCTCTACTGGTCAATATGGGGTTGACGCAGGCCTAGTATTTTCATTCCCATGCCGGTTTAACAATGGGGCTATTGAGGTGGTTACTGACTTAGAACATGACCAATATGGCAAAGAAATGTTAGCTACAACTTTAACAGAACTTAGATCTGAGCGCGATGCTGTTGCTAATTTGACCAGATAAGATCCAGTTATTTAAGATTATAAATTTCTACATAGAGTTTATGGTTTGGGTGTTGGCTTCCCCTTCATCACCAGCAGTAAGTGCTTCTGCGGCTTCCTTTTTATTAGCAAATTCATCTATGTCAACATTACCGTAAAAACAGTTTACTTTACCATGGTCATGCATGGTAAAGGCGGATTCAAATAGAGAGAAGACTGCTTGCACAGCTGTTGAAATATAGATTACCTGTTGTAGTGAAGCTAAAAACACAGCTGCTGATATTTGTGGATATATTCCTAAAGGAATTAGATGTAGGGCAGAAAACGTGATTGCAGCCGCTGCAGCAGCCCAGAGCACGTTATATACAATTATTCCACCTGCTTTATAGACCCTTCTTAGGCTGTTATTACCATTAGTGTCAAATAAATTTTTTGCTAAATGCGAAAAAGATGCTGCTTTTTCATCCTTGTCTGAGCAAAGGTAAGCTATTGTTCCTACAAAAAAACCAGCAATTGCAAAAGATGCCACTAAGCTCATAGTCGTTGATAATGCAAAAAATGTAAAGGTTGGTATGTAGCTTTCGTAGAACCTGGCAAAGCAATATCCAAGAGCAGAAGCGAAGGATGTATATTTTAATATTTCTGTTACAGCACTTCCAAGCATAAATATAAAATGTGATTTCTCGCTGGTTTTATTTTCAGTTAGCATTGGTTCTATTGCTAAATAAATTATGAATAGGGCGCTTAGTGTGGCAGCTGTAAAAATTATAGGTTTAAACAAAAATGTTAAAGGAATGAGCTGACCAGATATATCTTGAAGAAGTTCCTTTAGTATGAGTGATGACATTGCCGTTAATACGCTAAAAACTATAAAATAAGTTAAATAACTTTTCATTTCATCTTTGTGGTTAGTTATATGTTGTTGGGCAGTTTCAAAAATTTCTTTTGTACGGTGTTTAAAGTGACTTGGATCATTTAAAAAACGAACTGAGAAGTATAATAAGCTTACAACAGATACTGCAGTTATAAGCGGCAGAGCAGATGTCATAAGTAATGTGGTTTTAAGTGCTAAAAAGTACCATGCTGCAGCATGAGCTGCGCCTAGTATACCAAAGTAAACAAGGCCTAGTGTAAATGCTTGGAAACCGTTTTCGCTGTCTTTTTGCTTGATAACTGTATACTTGGTAGCCATTTCAAACTCCATAAAAAATGTAACTTCAGTCGCATTATATTGCCACATGATATTCCAAGCTTCAATTAATTCATGCTATGAGTTGGTTACATGATTGTTTTATCAGTTTATTTTTGAAGAATTAAATTGGTTGATTCAAGCTTTTTGCTCCTGTAGAATTAAAGTATAATTTATTTGAGGTTGTTTAATGTTTGTACACCCTAATTTTAATCCTGAAGTTTTGCATATAGCAGGGCCTTTAGCCATTCGCTGGTATGGATTAGCTTATATGATGGGCTTTGTTGGCGCTTGGTTTTTAGGCTGTCGGCGTTTAGCTAAATGTGAAGGTATGACTAAAGAATTATTTTCTGATTTAGTTTTTGCTATTATGCTTGGTGTTATTGTCGGTGGTAGGCTTGGTTACATGTTGTTTTATGGTTTTGCTATTATTGTGCAAAATCCTCTTAAAGTTTTTTATATCTGGGAAGGAGGCATGTCTTTCCATGGTGGTTTAATAGGTGTTCTGATCCAAGTGTTTTTTTTCGCTAGGCGACACCAGTTTAATTTTTTCAGCATTACAGATTTTATAGCGCCACTTATACCTATTGGTTTATTTTTTGGGCGTGCGGCTAACTTTATTAATGGTGAACTATGGGGTCGAGTTACTGATGTTCCTTGGGCTGTTATATTTCCGTCTGTAGATTATTTGCCACGCCATCCATCACAGTTATATGAAATGTTAACCGAAGGCCTGCTGTTATTTTTATTGCTTATATTTGTATCAGCTAAAAAACGTACTGCAGGATGCATAAGTGGAACTTTTTTAATTTGTTATAGTTTAATTAGATTTTTATTAGAATTTGTACGGCAGCCTGATGGTCATTTAGGTTTTATATATGCTAATTGGCTAACAATGGGGCAGCTGTTATCTGTTCCTATGTTTGTTTTAGGGGTTTATCTTTTATGCCAGCCTTTTTTCGGTAAAAGGTGTATCGCTAGTAAGTCACTTTAGCATGATTAGCTTTACCTTATATTTATTATTTGTTAAAGTTTAGTCTTAAACAATGCGGAGTTAAGTAATGGAATGGGGATTAGATGAGTTGTTCGCTTTAATAGCGATATTATTGGTTTTGGAAGGATTGTTGCCGGCGTCCTCACCTCAAACTTGGCGCAATATGTTATTGAAATTTATAAATTACAGTGATAATTCTATTAGAGCTGTGGGTCTATCTTGTATGGTTACAGGGGCTATAATGCTTACAGTTGTTCATAACTGGGATGCAATTATTGCAGCTGATCCATCTGTTATGGCCAGTTTAGTTTAAGCAGTATCTTGTATTGCTTTGTTCAGATCCGGGTTGCTTATAATATCGTGGATGAAGTGGCTAACTGCTTGATTTAATGCGCTAGCTGCATTTTGGCATGCGGCATCATTGTCCCATGCGCTCGGAAAGTCATACTTCCCATCTATTGTCACTGGCAGGCTATTGTTAATATTAAAAATGCCTTTTATGTGCCAGCGCCCAGCTGTTGTATTAAAATCTACTAGTTCTATTTTCCCTCTAAGTTGATCTTTAGAGTTTTTGGAGTAGCGTTTTGCATTTATTAAAGTTTCAGTTAGCGCTTCTTCTATATATTTAACAAAGCTTACTTTGTTAGGTAAGTATACAGACTTACTAATTCCTCGGCAAAAAATACTATTTTGCCCTGGGTTATTTGCGCTAAAACTAGCTACGCTTATTTCGTTTGTAATATTGCTCTCTGCAGCATATACATCAATGCTGTTGCTAGAGAATGATTCGGCTTGGTAATTAGTGCAGCTGCTAATTATAGTAGACATTAGTAATGCATAGTATATTTTGGAGTTCATAATTTATCTGCAAGTTAAAATTATCAGTTTAAATAGGTAAGCACAGCCACTAAAGTTATACCTTTACTTATATAAAGCTACTTAAAAACGCCATCATTAAAAAACCAAAGATAGCTAAGCTTATGTTTATGGTCCTATGTTTTTCTACGCTATAAGGGTTATTTGAAATTGCTATATAGATAAATGTTCCTGCTGCCATTGAATCAAAATAAGGTTGAATAAGATTGTTGGTATTTGCTAGGTTTATATCTAACATATTTTTTCCCAAGAGTATCCCCGCGGGAGTGGTTATAGAAAATAGGATTAAGCATACTATGGTTCTATAGCGGCTTATGTAGTTAGTTAACATATTGGTGATTAGTGAAAAAGAAGCTGCACCCTTGTGTGCCATGATTGCTATAAACATGGTCATTTCATATTTAGGGTTAAGTTCAAAGCCAAGAACAAATCCTTCAAGCACGGAGTGAATTGATAGAACAATTATAAGAAAGTATGAAATCCAATGTGCGTGGTTACTTCTGTTTTTAGCTATTTTTTTGCCGGTATGTTCAATTGCATGCAATATGATTGCAGTTGCAGCACAAACTACAAAAATTGAGGTTATTTGGTCGGAGCTATTTTCTATGAAATGCTCAACAGCTTCTGGCAATAGGTGGGTTAGCCCTACGCCTAAAAATAACCCGGTAGTTAGCGCATTGCAATAATCCAAGAGAGATTTTAATTTGTTAGACCTAGTAAATATTAGTGGTATGCACCCTATAATAATAGCTATGGCAAATATTGATGCTGCTGCAATATACTTCATGCGATTACCCCTTAAGCCTTAAATTTAGCCAGTATAGTTTGGCGGTCTTATAATTTAATATCTTTTTTTGTGTTTTGCAAGTTATCATACTTTATATTGAAGACTTTATAATAAAAAAACTTATAAATATTATATTCATTACATATAAAGTAGGTTTTATTTTTTTTATTTTTCCGCTTAGTATCTTTAGCAGCGTGTATGATATAACGCCTATGCCGATGCCATCGGCAATGGAAAAGCGTATGGGTATTGTGACAATTATAAGACATGCAGATATTTTTTCTATTAAGCTTAATGACTTGAAAAAACTCCAGTTTTTAAGTATGCTTAGCGATATTATAAACAGTACTGCGCTGGTGGCGGCACTTGGTATTATTTGTAGTAAAGGGCTTAGGAATAAGGTTAATGCAAATAGTAGTCCGGTAACGCAGGTTGTGAGGCCAGTTTTGCCACCATTGTTAATGCCACTAATGCTTTCTAGATATATACCTGAGTTTGATGTGCCAAGAACTCCCCCTATGACAGTTGCTACAGCAATAGATTCTATCGGTTTGCTGCAATTATTATTAATATTTTTATGTAGAGATTTCATGAGAAGGGAAATGCTAGAGTTGCTATCTGATAAAACTATAATAGTTACTGCAAATAGTGCCGCCATATTTTTATAGTTTAAAATGTTTTCCGTTGTTAGGGCAAAAAAACTAGCTTGAATTGGGCTAGGCATACTTATAACTGTGGCAACATGAGTATTGTTTATAAAAACAGCAATAATTGTTGCTGTAATTATGCCTAATACGGTATGCGCTGGGATTTTGTAATATTTGCATATGAGGCTTGTTATAACTGTAGTGAAAAATATTAAGAAATTTAGCTGGTCTATTACCAGGTTTGCTATTTCCGAGTTGGCACTAAAAATGCCACTAAATTTCAGTGATATTATGCATAGAAATAAACCGATACCGTAAATGATAGCGCTGGTTAAGTTGTCAGGTATCGCTTCATTTATTATTTTTCTTATTTTATATTTTGATAAAACAAAAATTAATATTCCTGAGATAAAGCTAATGGTTAGTCCCTGCGGCCATGGTATGCCAAAGCTGTTAGTAATGCCTTCGAGGAAGTAGGTATTTGTTGCACTAGTTGGGCCAATTATTATTGGTAGGTTAGTTCTAATCCCAATATATAAACACGAAACTGCAATTGTAATGCATGTTGCAATAAATACATCATTTGCGGGGATTCCTGCCTTTGATAATATCAAAGGATTGATTATTGCTATATAAGCAACTGTTAAATAAGATAATATTCCTGATGTAACTTCGGTTTTAATATTTGAGTTTAATTTTTTTAATTTGAAAAACTTTTCAATAGACATAGGTTTCTTATGATTTAGTTAAATAGCAGCAATGACTAATGTTCTACCCAAATACATGAATAGAAGCAGCTCATCCATGAACCTCACTAGAACATTGCTGCTATAAATAATATACTTTAATTATATTAATTTTGCCACATTTTAATATTATGACTTATCAACTATTTAGTTATTTTTGTGTAAATTTTGCATAAAAATATTGCTTTTATTTTGTCTTTTATGACTTTTCTTTTTATGCTTAATTTAATGTAAGGATTGCAGGATTATTGACTAGATAATGATGTATTTTAATATGATATGATGCTAGCTTGTCTAATTTCTGTTAAAATATTGTTTATTAAAATTCTCATCTCGCCATTGTTATTTATGCCTAAATATTTGCCTGAAGTAATTTTTTGCCCAGTTTTTAGTGTAACGCAGCAATCTTGTAGCGCATCATGCGCTTGCCAATTCGATATTATTGTTGCAGTTTGGTCCAGTTGCAGCTGTATTATGGCGTTATAACAGTTAAAAAGTATCTGAGCTATAATTTTATTGCGGCATAGGTTTTGATCGCTTAGCTCTGCGAGAGCCGCATGCTGAGAATCAATGTTATGTTTATATGGATATATATTAATGCCAATGCCTATGACTAGGTGTGCATATTTATCATCAGTATGACTGTCTATAAGAATACCTGCGAGCTTTTGCTTATTATAAACTATATCATTAGGCCATTTTAACTTTAGTTGATCGCTATCACAAAACTGTTGTAGTGTTTGCAGCGTGGCATAGCCAATTGCGATGCTAGCTAAGCTCCATTGTGTATTAATTGGCAAGCTCCAGGTAAAGGATAGCCAAATTCCTGTGTTAGGAGGAGATGACCACCGCTTGCCATGCGTGCCATTACCATGGGTTTGCCTCTCAGCTATAGCAACTTGCATTTGTTGTAGTTGCTGTTTTTTCTTTTCAATCAAGTACTGGGAGGTAGAGTTTATACTGTTAAAAACTTCAATATTATTTATAAAGTCAGTAGTTGTGAGTTTTATTAGATTCTCTTGTATTTTTTGTGTTGTAATTGGTGTTTTAATCATATTATTCATGGTTTTATTATTGCCTTTTGTATTTAATGTTGATGTTGCCGCATTCCTATTGCAATATGTTGGCATAAATATAGCAATAGTTATGTATTAATATATTGAATGGGTATTTAATATTATATATTAAGTACTTTAAAAAGGAAGCCTGTGCGTTTACTAATTTCGTGATTTTTTATAATATATTTGTTTTAATTTGATTAATATTATTTTTAATTGATTGTTTTATTTGGTTTTGGCATCATCAGTTTCAAATTTTAATTGTAATACAAAAAATAGTACAAACGCCTTTGTTTATGCTAAAAAAACAGCATATACGCGTACATTTAGCGCTAAACTAGCACTATAGCGCATTTTATCTCCCTTTTTTAGGTTTCATACTATACTAGTACTAGCGGCATCTTCTTTTAATAAGGGGGTCCTTAAAGATTGAAGAAAATTGGAGATTAACATGAAAACTTTAAGAGTTAAAATTTTGGTGGCGGTGCTAGCATCTCTCCCATTAGTAGCAGTTTATGCAGCAACTACTGGGGATGATACACCCACAACATCAGTAGCAAATATAAGTGAGATTGCTGTTTCTGCTGGCGGCCAGTTATCTATTACAGGTGGTACAATTGGAAATCCTGGTGGTACATTTGTATCTGAAATATTCACCTTGAACTTTAGTGACAATAGCCAGTTTGGTTATGCTGTTGCACTAATGTCAGAACATGGTGGTTTATTGTCTGATCAGGCAGCTAACCTAGGAGCGGCAACAGATGGTGAATTTATGGATTTAGTATGGCAATGTGCTAATATGTCAGCTGGGGCAAGTGGGGTTATTCCAGCTTCTGGAGTTATAACCCAGAATTCTACTCATAATCTTGCTGCTGGCGTAGCGCAAAATATAATTGTAGTTGCAAATCCGCTTGTGGCAACATCTTTTGGTATAACTACTTGTAGTGCTACCGTAGCTAATGCCATATCTGTAGCTGAGACTATGGTTGATCCGCAATATACTAGTAATTTCGATTCTCAATATACATTTACAATAACAACTGACCTGGACGGTGTGTAATTATAATCATTTCCATTAAAAAAGTAGGGCATACAACCGAAAGTATTCTCTGCTTTTTTAATTAAGGTTCTTTATTTAAAATAATCATAAGCTTGTTTTTGTCTGTCCCTAAAATATATAAAAGAATGTGTGGCTGGCTTACTTAATATCATTTTTACTTAGGCATACTCATACAAATAATTATTATAAAATAATATATTTAAATTACTTGTACAAACAAAAATATCCGATATAATTCAGATGTATGTTGAATCGTTTTAGACAAGGAAGGCTTTAAAAATGAAATTAAAATTATGCTATCTACTTTTGATGTGTCATATTGCTAATGCGATGATCGCAACTACTCCTCCGCTTTTAATTTTGTCAGAACAAGTAAAGCAAGTAAATTTAAAAATTTCAAATAGCGACTCCCATAGAGCTTATATTGAAATGCAAGCTAATGAAAAAAAATGCATGAATAAGGACTGTTCACAATACAAGGAGCTCGATACTGACTTAGCTAAGAGAATTAAGTTTTCTAATGAAAGGTTTATTCTCGATCCTGGCCAAAAAAGGGGGGTTATCGCCTTTTGGGAAGAGGGGTTTCCAGAAAAAACTACAACATTTTTAATTGGTGGGCATGATCATGCCGCGGAGGCGGTAAAATCTAGCACATCAAAATATGGCAAGTCTTCTCTAACAATGAAATATCGAGTGGCTCAAACAATGAAAGTTGTGGTGCTGCCGGCAAACACAAAATCACTACCGCCACTTATAACTAATACAGCTGGAGGTATAACAATAGAAAATTCAGGCAGCGCGCCATTATTTTTGCGTGTTAAAGCGAAATGTGGTGGCAAAACATGTCTGGATAAAAATGAGAAAAGCTTAGAGAAGCAATTTCCTAAAACAGTTGCAGGTAACACAAAAGTTGCAATTAACGCACCTGCTGCAGCTGATTTAAAAATATCTTACTATGATATATTTAAACAAACATATCAGCTATTATTTACTAGTGGTGATGGTGTTGTAAGTGCGCAGCAAGACTTAGATGAATATATTGAGCCAGGTTATTAATCTTAATAATTACTAAACCTGAAAACTAGAGGCTTAGTTGCGCGTTCCATGACAAAGCTATAAATATGAGGTTAGGGCATAAATACTAAGCAATATTATTCTGGCAATTGGATTGTTTTTTAAAAAAAGTGAGTATATGTACAAAAACATACGTATCCACGCATCATTGCCCAATATATATTAAGGGAGGGCAATGTTAAGTTCGTGAACGCTGTTTCTCGAGTATTTTAACAGAGCAATTTATGATTATAGGGATGTTTCGTAATCTTTTTATTTTTTTTGCAGTACTGCTAAACGCAGTTTATGCTGCAGAGCCCAGCTTGCTCGATTCTACAACTGGTTTTATTCCTCCTGGATTTGAACATATAGATAATGATTATGATGGCGAAGCTGAAATTAATATAGGGCATAAACTTATTGGGATTGCAGATGTGGAGTTTTATGATAAAAGCGATAAATTTCTTTTGTCAAAAGAAGCACAAAAAATGATTTTTCAATATATTGAAGATAAGGCTTTGGCAGCCGCTAAGACTTTAATTAAAAAGCAGTTAAGCGAAGATTTTATAGCGAATAGTAGATTAAAGCATAAGCATTTGGCGCGTTCAGATGATAAGGTTTCAGTTTATTATTCATACATAAATACACAAGTGTATGTTTTCATCCCAAACAGCTATCTTAAGAGTGCAGAAAAAAACTATGATCATGCGCGTAACAAAGAATATAAATTAAATTATTCGCCATCGTTATCGAGTAGATTTAATATAAACTATGATAAATATAGTGCAGGTCAATATTCATGGCAGGCTGCCGGTGGCTTATCTGTTGCAAATTTAAATTTAAAATATGATGTTAATGGTCAGATTCAGGGTGATTTTAATGATCTATATCTGGAGCGCTATGACAATAATTACCTATATAAGGTGGGTTATCAAGAGTCAACACATGCAAATATTATGGCGCCATCTGGTAATATTTGGGGTGTTTCAGCTATTTCTAATCCAAGCATGATAAATGATAAATTCTATAGTGCATATAGTGCGCCACTTGCAATTAATCTTGCTATCCCATATAACGTTACTATATCATATAGGGGACGCCAGCTTTTTTCTGGGGTATTACCACAGGGTGAGAGCATTATTAACACCAGTAACTTTCCGGCTGGGGCTTATTCTATAGAGATTAAAAAAAGAGACTTAGTCTCTGGTGTAACAACTACAGAAACACAGATGTTTTATGGTAGATCAGGCAAGTATAACTGGTTATATTCTGGTTTTGAATTATTTGTAGGTTATGAGTCAGAATATTTTAATACACCTGCTTCAGAGCGCCTACCTTATATTCGAATTAAAAATGGTTATAAATATGCCGATGGTGAGGTAGACCTGTCTTATATTCATGGTGAGAAAATCAATTTTATCGGTGCGGAGTACACTGCTCTTTCAAGATCACACTATAATTATGGCGTTTCAACTTATTTAAGTCAGTATTTAGATTGGTATTTTTCTGGCAATATAAATTACAACAATGGTCCATCTCGATATCAGGCTTATATTAGAAATGGCTACCAAGATAATGAATATCAACAGGGGCGTCAGCACAATTTAGGTGGGTCATATTCATATAAATATGATAACTGGCAGCTTAATTTAAATGCCTCAGTCAGTGACGATAATGATTACAGTGTGAGCTCTATTGTCAGCAGCCAGTTTAAACTGCATGATTTACCTGTTCGTGTTAGTTTATCCAATAATTTTAGTGGTTCTAATACAACTACAGTGCTTTCATTTCAGTTATCACTTGATCAAGGCTCTATTAAATCATCTATTTCTACAACTTATAATGATACTGGTGAGTTAGACCTTGGGGTAAATGCAAATTTGAGAAAAGACAATTATTATGTAAGCCAAAGGTTTAGTGTCGCTACAAATAGTAATGATGCAAGCTATTCGTATACTGATGTTGGTTATAAAAACAAATATGCAAATATGAACGCTAATGTTTCCTTTACTGAAAATAATAATAGCTTTTATGCAAATTCACTTGAGTACAATATCGATTCTAATATTTTAATCACACCAGGCTCTATTGATTTCTCTAGAGAAAGATTTGGTGCTGGCTATTTAGTTAAGTTGCCGATAATGAACGAAAAACACAATTACATGTATGAGGTGGATAATAAAAAATACAAACAAGGTAAAAGTGTGTTTGTGAGCAAACAAGCATATAGAGCAAGTTCTGTAACAATTACGCCACGGTCTCGTAAATATTCGATAAGCTACCCCACCCAAGAGCAATTTCTCTTTCCTGATAATGTGATTCTAGTTGCACCAAAATTAAATAAATCTTGCATAGTTTCTTTTGTCCCAAGTCTACACAAGGGTGCGATGTTTACTTTAGTTGGTAGAGAGGATGATTTTTTTGGTAATGGCGGAGTTAGAAATACTTTGCAATTAAACGAAGGCGAAGTAATTAATCTAAAGCAGCTTGGTTCTGATGAAATATGTCACACGGGGGTTACGGTAAAATGTGATGGGGCGCATATTAAATTAGGCAAAATCCCTTGTTTAAAGCAAACTAAAAAAGCTACTTCAGTAAACAATAAGGTAAAAGTTAGTTCAGAATATAGTAAAAAGCCAATGCGATATCTCTATGGTTTTATGTCAAAGTTATTGGACAAAGACGCGGTAGCAAAGGCGGGTTTTTCTCTTAAAAGTCATTGGTAGCTATGTATGTTTTTATATTGGTGTTAGTTACTTGGGTTGTGATTTTGGAAGCTAGGTCTTTCAGGTTTGTTTGATATGTTTATTACAGGGGAGCTGTAATTAAAAGGGTAGTATTTATACATGGTTGGAATGAAAACAGCCATGCATTTGATTACATAGTTAAGAAGATTTTTTCTGGTGCCAGTCATGAGAAGCATGAGATACGTTTAGCTGATTTTATTAGTCTTGATGATTCTGTGACATTTACTGATTTAGTTGAAGCTATGCAATATTCTTGGCAGAAAAACAAGCTGCCATGTGTTGGTAAGGATGTGTCGGTTATTACGCATAGTACAGGTGCGCTGGTGCTGCGAGCTTGGCTACAGCGTTACTACCCACAAGGCGGGAGCCCAATTAGTAATGTTATTATGTTAGCGCCACCTAATTTTGGTAGTCACTTAGCGCATAAGGGGCGCGCTTTTTATGGGCGTATTTTAAAAGGTTTAGGCCATAGTCGTCCTTTTGAAGTTGGTGAAAATTTATTACTTGATTTAGAGTTGGCTAGTCCTTATGCGTGGCGCTTGGCGATGCTAGATTGTTTTGGTGAGAATACAAGCTTTCATAAAGATGATATATTAACTACGGTTTTTATTGGGGATACAGGCTATGGTGGCATAGCATCTGCTGCTAATATCCCTGGTTCAGATGGGGTAGTGCCAATTGCTTGTGCGAATTTGATGCCGCAGTTACTGACAATAAACTATGAAAAAGGTCGGCCTGTTTTTGCCATTACTAAGCCTAAGTCTAAAGTTGCATTTAAAATTTTGCCAGGCATTAATCATGCCAGTATTTTGGGTGATAAGTATAATGCTGATGATTTGGCTAAGGTTTATCATGCGGCTTTGAATGTGACAGGTGCTAAATTTGATAGATATTGTTTAAATATTGCTAGAGAAAATGAACTTTTATTTAAGGATGCAGATTACTCTTTATACCAACAAACAGTAGTAAAGACTAAGAATCAGTATGGAGATGGTGTTAAGGATTATTTTGTATCCTTTGCTGAGCATATGAGCAGGTATATGTGTTTAAGCGAGCATTTTCATAATTGTTTGGTCGCTTCTGTGCATGCTAATAGTGACAATAGTTCGTATAGGTCTTTTACCATGGATGCTGATATTTTATTTCGTGCTGGTTTGTCACTTGATACATGCATAGATTTTAGTATCATTGGCGCTCCATGTTTAGATCATATTGCCGTTAGCGCAGGTTATAGGCCACATGACACTGCTAATTCAAAGGCTTTAGAGTTAAAGCTGGTTGCTATGCAGCAATTGTTTTCACCATACTCGGTGTTGCTAGTTGACTGGACTATTTTACGTGAGCACAAAACAGAATTATTTTCTATTCATCGCGAAAAGTCTGTTGCTAGTATAATATAGCTTTTACAGTACGGGTAGTAATCCTGTGCCACACCCCGTCATTGCGAGGAGCGCAGCGACGTCGCAATCCAGCCA
>JABJPE010000086.1 GCA_018664045.1 Legionellales bacterium
CTTGGAAAATAATGTTTGACATCATCAATGCAGCTAACTTTTTTTAAAACCCTAATCTCTAGATTAAACCTAGTTACCCAATGCTTATGCTGCCAATAGGAGCTACCAGGCTTATTAATTTTAATAACCTTACTCGAGTCTAAAGGGTGTTGATAACAAACTTTAGTTTTTCCTTCTGCAATATATTGATCATTAGATAATTTCAACATTTACCAACCTTAAATTGCGTGAAAACACATAAAAACATCATTTCGTTACACAGGATTGTGAATATCGATGAACTTATGCTCAATATTAAATTTATCACCTAAATGACCACCAAAAGCATTAACCCCAAAGCGCTCAGAGGCATGGTGACCAACTGCAAGATAATGAATATTCAATTCACGTGCCAAATGATAAGTGCGCTCAGAAATTTCACCACTTATATATACATCTGCGCCATGATCATGCGCACTCTCAATACCATCTTCAGCAGCGCCAGTACACCAGGCAATCTTTTTAATTGGAATATTGGTATTAGCTGGAGCATAAATTGGCACCTGACCCAAAACCTGCTGCAATTTTTTCTGCAAGATCTCAATATCCAAATTATCAACAACCTCTCCCAACATACCTAAACCAGGAGTTCCAAAAAGATCAAAATCAGATTTAACACTCCACCCCATAGCCTTTGCCATAAGCACATTATTTCCATAAATATTATGGGCATCAAGGGGCAAATGATAGGCAAGTAAACTTATGTTATGTTTTAAAAGTTTGGTGATTCTATTGCGCTTCACACCTGTTAATATTTGAGGCTCTTTATGCCAAAAAGCGCCATGATGAACAAGTATAGCATCAGCATTGCAGCTTATAGCCGCATCTATCAACTCCATATTCAAGCTAACCCCAGATACTAAACAATTAATGTTTTCAGATCCAGACACCTGCAAGCCATTCGGGCAATAATCTTTATAATTATTTATGTCTAACTCCGAGTTAGCATATGCCAATATATCTTTTAAATAAGCCACATTTAGACCTCTATAAATTTAAAAACAGTCAATCAAATACGCTTAATCACAGCACCCAAGGACATAAATTTTTCTTCAAGATATGTGTAGCCCCTATCAATATGATAAATTCTATCTATAGTAGTTTCACCATTAGCCACCAAAGCCGCCAATACTAAACTTGCAGACGCCCTTAAATCAGTTGCCATTACTTTAGCACCACTTAAAGACTCCCGCCCAAAAACCTCTACGCTATTCCCCTGCAACCTAATATCAGCACCCATTCTTTTCATCTCATGCACATGCATAAATCGATTTTCGAAAATATTTTCCTCTATTAAGCAACTCCCCGAAGATACAGTGCTTAAAGCCACCCATTGCGCCTGTAGATCAGTAGGAAAATAAGGATATGGGCCAGTTGATATAGATTTTGCTAGTGGGCGCCGCCCCTGCATATCAAGAGTTATTGTGTCACTAGTGCAATTTATAGCTGCTCCAACATCACTTAGCATATCAAGTACAATATCAAGATGCCCAGGATTAACATTCTTAACCGTAACCTTACCACGAGTCATAGCTGCTGCAATCAAATAGGTTCCCGCTTCAATTCTATCAGGAATAACGCTGTAGTCACAACCATGCAAAGACTTAACACCTTCTACAACTAGCCTTGAGCTACCTATGCCAGATATTTTTGCCCCCATTGCAACTAAAAAATTAGCCAAATCTGAAACTTCTGGCTCAGTCGCAGCACCATCTATAACTGTTGTGCCTTCAGCTAAAGTAGCAGCCATCATTATGTTTTCTGTAGCTCCTACGCTAACGACATCTAAATTAACATTACCGCCAGTCAACCTGCCACTGACTGATGCATCAACATAACCTTCATTCAAAGTTATATCTGCGCCAAGCTTTTCCATACCAAATAAATGCAAATCAACAGGTCTAGAACCTATTGCGCAACCACCAGGCAACGACACATAAGCACTACCATATTTAGCTAAAAGAGGCCCAAGAACAAGTATAGAAGCACGCATAGTTTTTACTAAATCATAATCGGCACGAACGCTTTTTATTTTGGAAGCGTCAATTTCTAAAGAAGAATCCTCACTAATTGTAATATCCGCACCTAATTTATTAAGTAGCTCTAATACAGTTGTAGTATCTTTTAATATTGGGACATTTCTTAATGTTATTTTTTCTGAAGACAGTACTGTAGCAAGCAAAATAGGTAATGCCGAATTCTTTGCTCCAGAAATATTAATGCTGCCCTCTAAAACTGCAGCCCCGCCTATAACTAATTTATTCACATTTATTTCACAAATAATTAAATTTAACCATACTAAAAAAACTAGTAAATGTAAGGATTATAAAGCTAACCTAAAGGTAGGTATAATTCAATCAAAATAAGAAAATAAATCTTGAACTTTATATGAGTTTAGCAGCATAGAAATACTCTGCTGCGAAATGGAAATAGCAAAAACAATATTTTTACGAATTAGGTGGCGCTGCCATGCCAATAAAATTGTTATTAAAGAACTATCAAAATTGTCCACATTTCGCAGCTCCAATTCAATACTATTGTAATTTTTAAATTGGGAAATTCCATCACTCTTAATGGCGCTTGCTGTAGATAAATTAATATCTCCTGACAAAACAAACCTGCCATTTTGATCTAGCTTTAAAATATAATTATGCAATACTATTCCTTATGGTTGTGACGCCTCATGTCAGATATAAGACCTGCCATGCCTGATCCAGATAAAACAGGTTCAAACTGAGACTTGTAGCTCTCTACCATGCTAATTCCATCAATAGAAAAATCATAGATCATCCAATTACCTTCAGAATCCTTAAGCAACTTATAGTAAACCTTAAAATCAACTTTACTACTTGCAGCAACTATACTTTTAATTTCAATTTTAGTTTTCTTGGAAATATCTCCACGAAAAGGAATAAAAGTTGATTTTTGATCCGAATATGAAGAGAACAATCTAGCATAATTATTTGTTACCATTGTCTCAAATTCGCTTATAAATTCTGTTCTCTGCTCAGCACTAGCCGAACGCCAGTAATAAGGGCCAACAACAGATTTGGACATGTATACTTTATCAACATTAGGCAATAGCACTTTTTTAATAATGCTAACGACTAATGCATGATTACTATCCAAGTCATCTTTATTTAGATTTAATTGTTCAACCAAATCAGATGATACCTTCTTCAGCATAACAGTAGGCTCATTTGCAGAAACTACTGACATAAAAAAAACCAAAGACAACAATACAATTTTTTTCAACATATTTACATCCTATAATTTAGCTTTTAAATAGAAACTTACCTATCAAGTCTTCAAGTATAATAGCAGAGTGAGTGACTTCAATTACATCACCATTTTTAAGCGACTGATCAGCAAATCCAGGAGAAAGTGAGATATATTTAGACCCAAGTAGTCCTTCTGTCATAATACTAACAGAACTGTCTTTAGGAAGGTTGTCATTAACTTTATCTATAGCAAAAGAAACCTTTGCTTTGAATGTCTGTCTATCTAAATTAACTGCGACAACCTCACCTATCTTAACCCCGGCAACCCTAACAGGAGCTTTAATCATCAAGCTACCAGTGTCATCAAAATCAGCGCTAACTAGGTATCTATTTGATGAACTACCATCATGAATACTACTTGCTTCAAAAGCCAAAAAAAACAATGCAAACATTGCTATCAGAACAAAAAAACCAACAACTAAATCTAATAATCTATGCCCTACCACTAACCTAACCTCCTAACATAAAAGCTGTTAATATAAAATCTAAACCTAAAATAGCTATGGACGAAAAAACAACTGTTTTTGTAGCTGCACGACCTAAACCACTGGCTGTATTATCAGTATGAAAACCTTGATATATGGCAATGAAAGATGCAACAACACCAAAAATAAAACTCTTTTTAATACCCTGCATAACATCAACATTAAAATCCACGCCTGACTTCATAACAGATAAAAATGTACCACTATCAATTCCCAGCCAAAAAACACTAACTAAATACCCAGCATAAATAGCAGTTGCACAAAATAAAATCGCAAGTAATGGCATTGTGATAATACCCGCAACAAAACGAGGAAAAGCCACATATGAGATTGGGTCAACAGCCATAACCTCCATGCTTGTAAGCTGGTCTCCCACCTTCATCAAACCAACTTCTGCCGTTAAAGCAGAGCCCGCTCTACCTGCAAATAATAAAGCTGTAACTACAGGGCCAAGCTCGCGAAAAACACTAAGAGCAATTAGCTTACTAAGCTCAGACTGCGCCCCAAACTCACTTAAAGTGTGATAGCCTTGCAAGGCTACGACCATACCTATAAAAGCACCTGAAATTAGAATGATAACTAAAGATAGAACTCCTAAAAAATAAATTTGTTCAATAACTGCATACCAATGATTTAATTTGCGCGGAAACTTGAATATAATTTTACATAAAAATTTAAAAGAAACCCCAGTATTCTCTGCTAACATTAAAGCAGAATGACCCAGGTTTTGGATACATTTAAGCATAGATCAAATCCTGAGTTAGTGTCTTATCTGTAGGGTAATGAAATGGAATGACGCCATCTGCCGCACCAGACACAAACTGCACAACAGCAGGGTCAGTACTAGATAGTATCTCCGCAACAGAACCTGATGCTAATATTTCACCACTACCTATTATATGAACAACATCAGCAACCTTAGTAACAGCCTGCAAGTCATGGGTCACAATAATAGAAGTTAAATTTAAAATATCTCTCATCTTCATTATAGACGTAGTTAATACCCCGCTAGAGATAGGATCTTGACCAGTAAAAGGCTCATCATACAGCATTAACTCTGGATCTAAAGCTGTAGATCTTGCTAATGCAACTCTCCTTGCCATACCACCTGACAACTGCTCTGGCATTTTAGTGGCAACACCTCTAAGCCCTACAGCTTCTAGCTTTAAAGTAACTAGGTCTCTTATCATATCATCAGTTAAATTGGTATTTTCACGCAAAGGGAATGCGACATTATCAAATACAGATAAATGACTAAAAAGAGCACCATTTTGAAACATATGGCCTATTTCAGACCTAACTTTATATAAATCTTTTAAGCTTAGCTCATGCATATCTATGCCTTTAAAAAGAATTTTACCGGAATCAGGCTTAATTAGAGCATTAATAAGACTAAGTAATGTTGTTTTACCAGTACCACTAGGCCCCATTACGGCTACTATATTTCCTTTATGCAGACTAAAGCTAACATTTTTCAGTATATAGCGTCCATCACGTTTAAAAGTAACATTTTTTACTTCTAACAACGGCACACTTTCTGAGTCCTTTTTATTTTTTTGCATACGTTCTACCATGAAAAAACATCTTAATTGTGACTAAAAAAAAAAAGAATAACAAGAAAAACTGGGAAAATTTAATAAATACAACTATAATACATGAGTTTTCAACTATCACCTATGGGCCCCAAGGTTATGAAAGTAATAGAAGATTTCCGTATTGCCGGAATAAAACTGATTCACCAAGAATTGGAAGAACTACATCAACTAGAAAAAAGTTTAGATGAACAGTTTAACATAGCATGCCATGAATTATTAAATTGCACTGGTAAAATTATAGTAACAGGGATAGGAAAATCAGGACATATTGGCAGAAAAATTGCTGCAACCCTATCTAGCACAGGTAGTCCTGCATATTTTGTTCACCCTGCAGAAGCTTGTCATGGTGATTTTGGAGTTATAACTCCTGAAGATAAAATTATTATGATTTCTTATTCAGGTGAAGCTGATGAAATAATTACCTTACTGCCTATGATTAAGAGGCTTGGCATTACCACCATATCTATAAGCGGCAATAAAAACTCTACTTTAAGCAAGCAATCTGATGTTTTTCTGAGTATAAACATTAAATCTGAAGCTTGCCCACTTGGATTAGCTCCCACCTCTAGCACCACAAAAACTTTAGTGCTTGGTGATGCTTTGGCAATAGCTATCTTATCAGCAAGAGGATTCTCTAAACAAGACTTTGCATTTTCACACCCAGGTGGAAAACTAGGCAGAAGACTATTGCTAAAAGTAGGCGATATAATGCATGAAGGAACTAAAATGCCTATAGTAGGATCTAACTGCAACATTGAACAAACACTAATAGAAATGAGCAGTAAAGGTTTTGGTATGGCTGGAATAATTGATGAAAACTCAAAAAAGATATTAGGAATTTTTACAGATGGAGATCTACGAAGAACGTTAGAAAAACAACAAGATTTAAAACAAAAAATAACTAGAGTTATGACTACAGATTATAAATATATCAACAAAGAATCATTAGCAGCTACTGCAATGTCATTACTAGAAAAAAACAAAATAAGTGTTCTTTTTGTATTAGACAATTGTAACTCACCCATAGGCATTGTTCACTTGCATGACCTAATTCAAGCAAAAATAGTATAGTGGTGTAATATATTCAACAGTAGCGAGTAATATGGAAAATAAATCATTATTTAAAGGCTTTATAAAATTCACAATACTTGTCGCAATTTTATCCCTTTGCTACGTTATAGTAAAATATATAGTTTCCCCAAGAAAACCACATATATCGAATATTCACAAGTCCGCAAACTCGTTGTCAGCCTATCAGTACAACGAACTAGGAACTCCAGTAAAAAAAGTGGAAATAGCCAAACTAAATCAAAAAAAATATGGCTATGATCTTTTGGACATTAAAGCAAAAACCAAATCTAAATTAGGCAACTGGTCTGTAGATGCTAACGAGGGTGTCTGGAAAAAAAGCAAGAACTTAATCCAACTAAAATCTGGCATAAAGGCTTATCTAAAAAACGAAAAATTTGACGGGAAAATAATCACAGATGAAATAGAGGTCAATACAACGAATAAAACTGCGTCAAATAATATTTTAGTCACAATTGAAAGCTCTACGGGAAATATAACTGCAACGGGGATTGTTGCAGATTTTAATAATCAATCTATAAAACTTCTTTCTAACATAAAGGGGTTTTATAACACAAATCAGGCAGATAAATAACTTTTATATTGAATCGAATATTTTATACTGTCATAATAAATATTCAGTCAAGAACCAGGACAATAAAAACACACAGGGAAGAAAATATAATGAAAAGCAGGCTGCCAACCAAACTAACTATAACTGGGCTGTTAATGTTACTACAGAGCTGTGGAAATATTAATAAGGGCAGTGATGCAGACATAGATCCCTACAAAGAATACAATAAAAAAATGTTTGTAATTAACCAAGAAATAGATAAAGATGTCACCCGACCTATTGCAAAAGCATATGAAGAAGTGATGCCGGATATATTTGAAAAAAGAATCACAAATTTTTTCGATAACTTATATAACATTACTACTATATCGAACGATATACTTCAAGGAGAAATGCTCTTGGCTGCATCTGATAGCTGGAGATTTTTATTAAACAGTACCTTTGGTATTGCAGGTTTATTTGATGTTGCAACAATTAATGACTTTCCAAAACACAATCAATACTTTGGCATAACATTAGCCAAGTGGGGCTTTGTTGACTCACCATACATAGTATTGCCAATATTTGGCTCTAGCACAATGTATGACGCAATCTCTATACCAGTTGACAACATAGCCTTATCTGCTTGGCCTTATATAAAACCAACTTATTTAAAAACATCTTTACTTGTCCTAGATAGCACAAATAAAAGAGCCAGCATACTTCCTTATGACAAAGCTGTGGAAGAAGCATTTGACCCATACATATTTGTAAGAAATGCATACTTACAAAAAAGAAAAAAACTAATAGACGAATCAATATATTATAAGAATAATGAAGAATATTTAAATACAAATGATTAATATCGTACTGTATCAGCCGGAAATTCCGCCAAACACTGGAAACATAATTAGGTTATGTGCCAACACCAATAGTATCCTCCACATAATTGAGCCAACTGCATTTGATTTAGATACCAAAAGACTGAGACGTGCAGGACTTGACTATCATGATCTAACTCAAGTGAAAATCCATGAAAGCTGGGACCATTTTTGTCACTCCAATCAAAACATAACTAAAATAGCATATTCAACTAAATCTAATACTAATTTTGACAGTATTAAATATAGTGAAAATGATTATTTATTATTTGGTCCAGAAACAAGGGGCCTTCCAGACCAACTTCTTTGGAATGATACAACCACTACAGTTACTATTCCAATGCATGCAAGTTCAAGATCTATAAACCTATCAAATGCTGTTGCAATTGGGCTTTATGAAGCACTTAAGCAAACTAATTATAAACAATTTTAACCTTCATAATTTGGCAATACTAAAGGATCATGTGCATTGCGCAGCGATTAGATAAACTTGTTAAGAGGCCCCAACCAAAGATGGATTGCGACGTCGCTGCGCTCCTCGCAATGACGAGGTATGGGAGCAGGACCACTAGCGATAAAGTAATAACCCGGTGTGAGCTAGACTATAGGTTATAAACATCATGACATCTAATGGATTGCGACGTCGCTGCGCTCCTCGCAATGACGAGGTATGGGAGCAGGACCACTAGCGATAAAGTAATAACCCGGTGTGAGCTAGACTATAGGTTATAAACATCATGACATCTAATGGATTGCCACGTCGC
>JABJPE010000009.1 GCA_018664045.1 Legionellales bacterium
ACCAACTTTTTTACGATATATTAACAGGCCTTAATATAAGTTCTGAGAATGGTTGGAATGTTTTTTATAGGCAAGCATCTTTAGTATTTCACCCTGACATGGGAGGAGAAGAAAAGCATTTTAAAAGTTTAAATGGTATAAATGATAAGGTTAACACAACAGGTAATTATACTACCTGTGGCATACTTAAAATAATTGAAGATTTAGCACCTGCAGTAGAAGAATCATATGATGATGAACAAATATCAAAATATTTTTCACAGTATAATGGATCCGCTTTAGTAGGGGGCTGAAAAAAAATTGGCAATGCTGGTAATGCGCTAATAGACGGTTTTTATTAACAAATACCAATATTTTCTTATACGGTAGTAATGCAGACGCATATCCTGTAATAAAGATTGATTTTACGAGTTTTTTTCTGTAGAGTATGTGTTTTATTCCTTGTCTTTTAAGAGTGGCTTTTAAGACTGACTAATCAACCATGAGGAAAATAGTATGAGACATTACGAAATCGTATACTTAGTGCATCCTGACCAGGGTGAGCAAATTGACAATATAATTGAACTTAACCGTAACTTAATTCGTGAAGAAAAAGGTAAGGTTCATCGTTTAGAAAATTGGGGCAGACGCCAGTTAGCATATCCAATCGATAAAATACATAAAGCACATTATATTTTAATGAATGTTGAGTGCACACCTGCAACAATAACTAAATTGACTGAAAATTTTAAATTTTCAGATGCAGTAATCAGATCATTAGTTACAGTTTGTAAAAAAGCTATAACTACAACTTCAGAAATGGGTGATGAAAGCTCAAAAAAATCTGACAATGCATATAATATAAAGTTTATAAATTATAAAGCAGTTGAGCAGTTAAAAAATTATATTATGGAAACGGGCCGGATAGTTCCTAGTAGAGTTTCTAACGTCAGTGCTAGAGATCAAAGAAGGGTTACTAATTCAATAAAAGTAGCAAGATATTTAGCATTACTACCTTATTGTGATCGTCACGAATAAACACATTAAGTAAAGGAATTATTATGGCAGGCAGTACAGCTCCTAAAAAAATAGCTAAGTTTGTTGCAAATATAAATAATGCAGGTCTTGCAGCTATTTGCGCATCAAGTTTAGCTATGTTTGGGCTGCCGGTCATGTGGGTCGCAGGCATACTACTGAGCTTTTATGCTTTAGAAAAAACCACATCAAATTTTATAGCAGTATTTTTTGCAGCTATAATACCAAGTGTTATTGCTTTTTTTGTGTTAGACAATGAGCTTTCTTGGCAAATTTTTTGGCAGATTTTTTCTTTCCTAAGTATATTAAGCTTTTTAAGTTATCTTTTACGGTCAACGTCATCTTGGTCTGTAGTGTTGCAGGCAGTAGGTATATTAGGACCCTGTTTAATCATCTTGATTTATATTCTGTATCCAGACATAGATGCATGGTGGTTAGAGCGGCTTAATAGTTTTTTTGCTAATGCAGAAGTTGAGCAATCAGAGATTGATTTAGCACTGTATGCAAAATATGCAACTGGCATGCAAGCTATAATACTGTATAGCGCCACATTATTTAATTTGGCTGTGGCTAGGTATTGGCAGGCTTGTCTTTATAGCAAGAAAAAGAAAGCTAGGGCAGATTTCCTACAGGTAAAAATATCGACTTTAACTGTGTTTTTTATGCTTATATTAGCAGTTGCTTATATCTTTGATTTTGCCTGGGCATTGGATGCATTCATAGTGTCTATGATTCCATGTTTTTGTGTAGGAGCAGCAATAATCCACATATTATGTGAAAAAAATGTCAGAAAGAAAAATAGGCTGTTTTTTCTTATAACGTTTTATATGATGAATTTAATTGCATTTCCTTTTGTGCCATTATTAATAATTGTACTGGGTCTTGCAGACTATATTTTTAGTTTAAGAAGTTATTTTGGTTTAGTTTATAAATAAAATTTTATTTTACGAGGAGAAGAAAGTGGAAGTAATATTAACAAAAGTATCAAAGTTAGGTAATGTTGGTGATAAAGTATCTGTAAAGGGTGGCTACGCACGTAATTACTTAATTCCTACAGGTGGGGCAGTATCAACCACAACAAAAAATTTAGCCTATTTTGAAAAGATTAGAGCTGAACTAGAAAAGGCTGCAGATGAAGAACTAAAAGTAGCACAAGCGCTTGCAAAAAAATTAGAGACTTTGACTCTTAAAGTTGCAGTAAAAGTTAGTGAAGGCACTTCTATGTTTGGATCTATAGGTGTTGTTGACGTTTTAAAATTAATTAACGAAAGCCAACCAGAAATAGAAAGGCGTCAAGTTCAGCTGTTAGGCGGAGCTGTAAGAGAACTAGGTGAGTATGATGTAACTATCCAATGTCATCGTGATGTTGTTGTTGCATTAAAGCTTCAGGTCGTTAATCTTGCGTCTGAATAAAGCGCTATAAAGGCTGAATTTAATGAACTCTACATCAGCTCCAGTATTTGATAAGAATGTTCGTGATAGGGAGGTGGCTAGTGTTAAGGTGCCTCCACATTCATTAGAAGCAGAGCGCTCTCTTTTAGGATCATTGTTGCTAGATAACAATTCGTTTGATGACGTGGCGGTTATCGTTATAGAAGATGACTTTTATTTACCATCACATCGAGAAATTTATAAGGCAATATCAGAACTATATAACAAGGATAAACCCTGTGATATCTTAACTATAACCGATCACCTAACTTCCTTAACTCGGCTTGAAGCAGCTGGTGGTGAGACCTATATATATGAAATAGTAAATAGTACTCCAAGTGCTGCAAATATTAAGGCATATGCTTTAATAGTAAAAGAGCGTTCTATTTTAAGAAAAATACTATCAGCATCTACAGATATAACTTCACTTGCTTATAATACAGAGGGTAAAGATAGTAGAGATTTACTTAATGAGGTTGAGCAAAAGATTTTCAATATAAGTGATCAGCGTGATTCTGGTAATGGCATGAGTAAAATTGCTGATGTTTTAGTTGGTGCCACCGATAAAATAGATAAACTATTTCATCAGGGTGATGCAATAACAGGAATTCCAACTGGTTTTGATGATCTAGATAAAATGACAGCCGGTCTGCATCCAGGAGATTTGGTAATTATAGCTGGTAGGCCATCGATGGGTAAAACCACCTTAGTTATGAATATGGCTGAGAATGCTGCCATTAGTGCAAAAAAACCAGTTGTTGTTTTTAGCCTTGAAATGTCAAGTGAATCATTGGTTATGAGAATGTTATCATCGTTAGGTAGGATTAATCAAAATAAAATAAGAACAGGAAAGCTTAGTGATGAAGATTGGCCACGCCTAACTTCAGCTGTAAGTATGCTTGCCGATGCACCTATCTATATAGATGAAACTCCAGCGCTTAGTCCTGCTGAAATGCGCTCGAAGGTTAGAAGAATTATAAGGAAAGAAGGTGAGATAGGAATGATAGTTGTTGATTATTTACAGCTTATGCAAGTTCCTACGATAAAAGATAATAGAACCTTAGAAATATCAGAAATTTCTCGTTCATTAAAAATGATCGCAAAAGAAGCAAAGGCACCAGTTATTGCTGGCTCTCAGCTAAATAGAGGGCTAGAACAGCGCCAAGATAAAAGACCAATAATGTCAGATCTTAGAGAGTCTGGTGCTATAGAACAAGATGCTGATCTTATAGGATTTATATATCGTGATGAAGTCTATAACCCCGATACAGAAGATAAAGGTGTTGCTGAAATAATAATTGGTAAACAGCGAAATGGTGAAATAGGAAAAATAAAACTTACCTTTTTAGGTCAATATACCCGATTTGAAAATCATGCAAAAGAAATGTTTTAATAACTCACTAGAAAATAACGGCATGTCTTCTGATAGGCGTGTTAAGATTGATCTTTCAGCCCTTGCTGGCAACTACGCTTCAATAAAAAAAATAGTTAATAAAAAGGATGTTATCGCTTATGTGAAAGCCGATGCTTATGGGCATGGTTTACTTAAGGTTGTGGCGACTCTTATAGATAAAGGTGTATCTATGTTTGCTGTTGCCTCGTTAAATGAGTTACTTGAAATTAGGACATTATTTTCAGATATTAGAGTTTTAGTTGGTTCTAGTTATTATTCAGAAGATAGTTTAAATCTTATAGCAAAACACCAAGGAGAAATAGTTGTTTTTTCTGAGTCACATGTCGAGCTATTAGAATCGATATCCTTACCTTGTAAATTAAATATATGGTTAAAGATTAATACTGGTATGAATAGAATGGGCATATCTGAACATAATTTTAATTCATTATTATTGCGTTTAAAAAAGTGTAAGAATGTAAATGATGCTGATATTATTCTTATGACTCACTTTGCATGTGCTGACGATTCTACCCCTAGCTCTGCCATGCGGCAAATTGATAGGTTTGACCAGATAACTAAAGGAGTTCATTTAAGGCGTTCTGCTGCTAACTCAGCAGCTATTTTGAATGTTCCGCAGAGCTATTATGATATAGTTCGACCCGGTATTTTATTGTATGGTATATCTCCTTTAGCCTATAGCTCAGAAAAATTTTTAGGATTTAAGCCAGTTATGACGGTTGAGTCTAAAGTCATTGCAATTAATGACTGTGAAGCTGGAGAATATGTTGGCTATAAAGAAGCCTGGAGAGCAAAAAATAAATGCAAGATAGCAATAGTTGCCTTTGGCTATGCAGATGGATATCCTTTGACTATAAATGAAAATACTAGCGTTTTGATTAAGGGACATATTTGTAATATAGTTGGTAGAGTTAGTATGGACACCCTCGCAGTTTATTTGCCAAATTTAGCCAATATAACTATAGGTGACTTTGTTCAACTTTGGGGTAATGATATATCTATCAGTGATATAGCAAATAGCGCTGGCACTATACCTTATGAATTATTAACTAGAGTATCTAAGCGGCGTATAGATTTTATTTATGAGAATAAGAATGAAAAATAAAGTTAACGACAATAAAATATATTGGCAAACTAGGCGTGGTGTTCTAGAGCTTGATTTTGTGCTACAGGATTTCTGGCATGAATATAGAAGTCGCATGGGAGTAGATCAAAAAAAACTTTTTTCAAAGCTGCTTACCTGCCAAGATCCTGAGTTACTCCAATATTTAGTTTACCGCTCTTCTAAGCCTGCAGATTTAGACTCTTTATTAATGGTTGATATTATTCTAGAGCATATAGATTCTAAATAAATTTATTTTTTATAGTTAAACGATCCCATTGTGTTTACAAGGTCGTCCCATTTTTTCCAGTATTTTTTTGATTCTAATTTACGAACATCAACGTGACCCGCATTATCTATCCATAAGAAATCCTTGGGTGCTTTTGCTTTTTGGTATAGTTCTTCACCATGCCAGAATTGGATAACATTGTCTTTTTTTCCATGGATAATTAGTTTTGGCATATCTATATTTTCAATTCTACTTATAGTTCTAAATTTATCGAAGGGTACTAATGGTACTATAGTTAATACGCGGAAAGCAGTTGTAAATGCTCCTTCTATAACAAGACCGCCTACAGGTTGTGTTTCTGCTAGATATGATGCTAATGCTGATCCTAGTGAGTGCCCATATGATATTATTTTTCTGCTTTGTACATTTTTTTGTTTTAAAAGGTAATCATAAGCTGAAGTTACAGCTAAATAACTATTGTACTCGCTTGGTTTGCCTTCGCTGGTGCCATAGCCATAATAATCATATACCATAGCTGAAAAACCATGATCTACCAATTCTTTTGCAAACTTACTGGATGTTTTTATATCTTCTGAGTTGCCATGACTAACTAGCACAGTATATTCTGCTTTTGGATTTTCAAAATACATGGCGGATATTTTAGTGCCATCCTTGGTGGCAATTTTAATAACATTTACTAGGCTTTCATCTGTATATGAAGCTGCTTTCGAGCGAAATATAAAAACATCTGAAATAAATATGCCGAGCACGCAAAGTGTTACAAAAAACACAATAAGAAAATCTAAAGTTGATCTTGTAAATGAATTCATGTTTTCCCTTAATTAACTATAATTGTTTGCTTAAATCAAATCCTGCTATTCCGCCATATGACTTTATGTCAAAGCTGTTTTTCAGCATCATATGGTATTTTGCCCGAAATGAATCCAATTTAAAAGTAATTAAAAAGTCTTTTTCATTATTATTTACTTCAATGTCAGATTCATTAAACAATTGAATTAGTGACCATGGGCTATTTTTATTTTTAATGCTGCTTTGCCCTAGTGTATTTTCAAATTCAATTGTAGTGATATTATCGCCATGTTCAGGCCAAATAAACTCATTTGTTTTGTCATTGTTTTTACTTAGTTCTAACTTTTTATTGCCAATTTCTAGTGTGAACTTGTTTGCATTTTTTTCTAGTTCCACTGGTATAAAAGTCATATATAGTCTTGGTTTTTTATATTTATCAAACCAGCTATTGATGATTTTATCTGTTGTGGTAAATGCTTTTAAATTAGTACTAGTTAGATGAGAAACTAGCGCTTTATTATTGTGTATGGGCTCTATTAAGTTGAGGTAGGTTGCTAAAATTCCATTTGGCCCAAAAAACTGTTCAAAATCTGAAAAATCAATTTCATTTTTACTATCTTTGTTAAGGGGGAATTTGCCTGCTAGTTTTTTTTCAAAGATAGCCATAACGGTGTTTTGCCAGATATTATTTAGATATTTATACGCAATGTCTGTAGTAATTACATTTAAAGAACTTCCTATATTTAATAACCAGTTTTGCTGCCTAATTGAGAGCGTTTGTGAAAATTCATTAATTTTACTTATGACTGATTCTGCAGGGTTTATTTCTTGCAGACTTATTTCTTCATAAGCTGCCATTTCACTACTACTTTTAGATATATTATTAGTTAATTCTGCAATGTCGTTTAATAGTGAATTAAATTCATTATTTTCAATTAACTGTTTCCAACTATTATTTTCTGAGATTCTCACATTATCATTGATTGCTGCTAATGCTCTATTAGTAGTTGTAATTTGCACGCTTAACTGAGAGTGATTATCTTGAATATATCTTATATAATTATTTATATCTATTAAGCTAGTTTCGTTAGTTGCCAGATGTTGCATGTTAAATTTATTATGCCAATAATTTCTATATTGTTTTTTATAGTGCTGGTGGGTGATACTAATACAGTTATTATAACTTATACTGCCTAATTCGTGCGCTTGCTGCAGTAGCTTGCAACTATTAGGTATGGATCTTGCGATTGTATAGTTTATACTCTCTGGATTTAGTAGAGTTTCATCTGGGAAGCCTATACTTATAGCTTTAGTTGTGGTTTTTGGAATCATCATCATGGCTTTTTCTGCTAAAGTTATCCCTTTCATTTTAGTGTTGATTTCTAGCATTATTTTCGGATCCATACGAATGTCTATTTTATTATCATTAGCATAGCTTTCAATGTGTTGGATAAGATGTTTATGTTTTTTATTATTAGATAATAAGTTTTTTATGTATTGTTGCTCATTAGTTGTTATGTCATTACCGTTTAAGCTTTTTATATTAATCATGCTTTGGTAAAAATTCTGATTATGATTTATTTCTTCATTAATATTGTTATTTACATTGGTGTTTATGAGGCCTTGTATTTCAGTTTTTACATATGACTTGTAGTGTTTGCTTAAATGTTGTTTTAATTCCTCTGCTTGGCTATTTCCTGCTTCTTTGGACCCTGTTTTATTTACATACTCCCATGCCATATACAGCTTATCTAGTTCTGACGATTCATTGTCATTGTTTTTATTGGTTATCATTTTTTGCACTTGCTCTGTGATACTCCCTGTTGATATATAGCTTGCGTACATATTGAGGCAAACATAAATACTTGTTAGGCAAAACAAGCTCATAACACCTATTATTACGAGGTCTTTTTTACTGTATTTCATTTTGATTTTTAAGCAGTTTATTTGAGATATTATATTGCTATTAAAGTATCCTTTGATATTGTCATTTGCGCCTAATATAGATACTTGAGTATTTGCTACTTTTGGTGGAGTTTTTTTATGGATATAGTCAAAAGATGTGTTTGATAAGCTGTTGCAGCAGAAATAAATTCCATATATTTGCTTTGGTAAAATTATTTCCAATTGTTTAATTAGAGTGTTGATAGGGTCAATTAAGCCTTCTAGCTGTAGTGGAAAATCTTTTATTTCAAATTTCTTCAGCGGGTCGTGTTCTTGTCTTAGGCGTTTTAGTGCGTGTTGGCTAATAGATAAAATAATTTCAGGGAGTGTTGTTTTTACTATGCTTTTTAGCGTCATTTTGCAATTGTTACTATTTTTGAAAATAGCTAAAAGCTGCTCTCTTTCATCTTGGCCGAGGTCATAGAAAAAAGATTGAAACCCTAGTATTTTATCACAGTGGGTCATCACTATATTTACTTTTGCCTGTGGGGCATGGGCACTTATTATTTGTAATAACTGTTGGATGTTCTCCAGTGATTTATTGAAGGTAGTCGAGTTATTATGATGTAATAATGTTGCAGGTATTGTAATAATGACGTTTTTTAAGTTGGTAGCAAACAGTAGTGAAGAGTGCATTGATTCTATTATGTTTTTCCAGAAAACTTCCTTGTTGTCTTTGGGCAAGAATTCCTCATTCGTATCTACCTCAAGTACTAGCCCGCTTTTAGTATGCTGCCACCAGCTGCCTAATCCTACATCATGGATCTCATCACAGTTAAGTTTTTCTGTCCCATTTTCTTTTAATAGCAGGCTTTTCCCAGATTTTTCAGGTCCTATTACTAGTGTTACTTGTTTTTTATGCCAAGGCATAAGGGTCCTCGTATTATTATACAATAGCAGTGCTGCTTTTATATTGGCGGCATAGTCATAATTATAGTTATAGCTAGCATGTTTAGCTTGTAGCACTATTAGCGTTGCAAAAATAGTTGTAATTAGAGTTAATATAATAGATATTTCAATCTCTTTAATTAGTGAGAGTGTTGTTATTGCTGTAAGTATTGGTAGCGCATAAATTATATATTTAGCATTAGAATTTTTATTTTGCATTATCTATTCCACGTTGTGTTTATCAGTTGCGCCTTCAAGTTTTATACTTTGCTCTAAATAACTTATCATAGGTTTTGTTATTTGCAGTAATTTAAACTCTAGTGTAAATATAGTAATTATGCTTATCAATGAGATTATAAGTAGGCTACCCCATACTATTTTTGGTTGATTTGTATTAGTTGCAGTAGTTTTTACTTTTGTTAAGTGGTTAGAGTTTTTTATCTCAGTTGAGATTAAATCCCATAGTTTATCAATAATTGTGTAGCATGCCACGTGGCCTTTATTATCTTTTCTGTATATACCTTCATAACCTAAGGTCATGCAGCAATAACAAAGCTGCAGTAAGTCTTGATGTTCTTTTGGATTAGTTGCACAGCGTTTAACTATTACGAAGAAATTTTCACCGCGCCATGTTTCTGGGTGGGAGTCGTTTATTGTTGTAGGTGCTTCCCATTTTTTCTTTTTGCCCCAAGAACTGTTTGTTATAGCTTCATTACACCATGAGCATACTATGTGACGGGCAGCTAAAATTATTTCATGCCTGTAACTTTCTTCTAAATCTTTTGTAAAGCACAGAATTTCATTGACTAAAAAGTCATTAACAGCATTTTTGCGATATTTATTATCGGTATTGCATAGGTGGGTTACATAATTTATTAATGGTGATGCGGCTTTTAATATTTTATTTGTGCCGATATTGTTTGGTGTAAGTGCAGACTTTATATTCTGGTTTGTGAATAAATTATCTGGGTCTGGCGATGCCATTGCTCCATCATTTATTATTAAATCTAGATTTTTTGTCATAATTTAATCACCTTAGCTAGGTCATTTAGGCGAGACATTTATCGCTTAAACTAAACACTTTTATTGTAACAGAAATAGATTTATTTTTAAGCTATATTTTCACTAAAATTCTAAGTTATGTTTTTTCATCGGCTGCTATGTTGGTACGGGCGAATAGGGCTTTTGATACAGTTGTGCTGTCTAAGTATTCGAGTTCACCGCCAACAGGTATTCCATGCGCGATGCGTGAGCATAGCACACCAAGAGGTGTCATTTGTTCTTTTATATAAAAAGCAGTAGCTTCGCCTTCAGGAGTGCTATTTGTCGCTAATATTATCTCTTTACACTCTAGCTCAGCGACCCTTGTTATTAGTTGTGGTATGCCTATGTCATTTGGTCCTATGCCATCTAATGGCGATAGATGCCCCATTAGTACAAAGTAAAATCCAAAGTAGCTTGATGTTTGTTCAATTGCAATTACATCAGCAGGAGTTTCAACGATGCACAGGGTGTTATTACTACGTTTTGGGTCATTGCAAATATTACAGGTATCTAGTTCACTGAGGTTGCGGCATAATTTGCAGTTGCCTACTTGTTCCATGGTTTGTTTTAATATGTCTGATAAATCTATGCCTTCAGCTCGCTTTCTTTGGAGTAATTCATATGCCATTCTTTGTGCTGATTTAGGTCCTACTCCAGGTAATGCCTGGAGTGATTTTACCAGTTTAGTAATTAGGGGGCTGTGTGACATGGTTACTCTTGGTTATCTTTTAGGCCTTGGCTAAGCGATTCAATTTGCTTGCGGGTAATGGCGCCTACTTGATCTACGGCATCATTTAGCGCATTAATTATAAGTTGCTCCATTATCGGGTTATCTTGTTCTTGGAACTGATCAGAAACATTGCAGCTTATACATTTAAAACGACCATTAATTGTTATTTTTATATCTGCTTGATCTGAAGTCAAACCTGCTGTTCCTGTAAGTCTTTCATTTTCTAGAGTTTCTTGAGTTGTTTGCATGCTAGACTGCATACTAGCAACTGCTTTCATTATTTCGCTCATTGATGGTTTATCGGCCATTGTTTGCTCCTTTAAAATTAGATTTGTTTGTGATAATAGTTTATTGCAAATTTCACACCAAATTATACTAGTTACAAAATGTTTTAGCTATTATTTTTTAGTCGATAGTTACGTCATTTAATTTGGCGTCAAATTTTGTCATAATTGTTTGTACATTTGCATCATTTAGCATGTCACTTTTTGCTTGTTGTTTTTTATCCTCTTTTACTTTTATCTCTTGTTTTATAGGGGTGTTTTGGGCTGAGTCTATTATTGATACTTCTAGTTTTATAGTTTGTTGAAAGTAATTTGTCAGAGCAGCTTCTATTCTTTTTTTATGTGAGTCATTAAACAGGGCTGATTGGTTTTTACTTAGCTCTAATTTTATAAGGCTATCATTAAAACTGTGAAAAGCTGTGTTTTTTAGCAGTGCTAAAGTCATACCTGTAACATTTATTTTTGTAATAATTTGTGCCCATGAGCTTGTTGTTATTTGCTCTGGTTTTTCGGCGTCTGCACGCGAATGTGTATTTATTTCGGGTGTGGTTGTTGTGTTTGTATGTGCACTTGTTTTTGTTTTTTCTATAGTTGCAATAGCAGGTTTAACTTGGTTTGTAGTGGCTGCTTTTGTTGTTGTATTTTCTATAGGAGTGCTATTTGTTTTAATATTAAACTTTATTGGTTTTCCTTCGTTTTCAAGTTTAAAAGCTAGTTGTCTGATGCAAATCATTTCGAAGCACTGGATCTCGGAAGGGCAGTATGCGAGGTCTTGCACTCCTTTAAGTGCTATTTGATAATATAATTGTATTTGAGTTGGGCTAGTTGTTTGTATTATTTGCTGCAGCTCTTTTCCTAAAGATTCAGCTGTTTTAGGTACAACTTGTGCAATTGATATGCTATGGAGAGTTTTTAGCATTTGGTTTATTATTTCTTTTATGTCAGTTGTTTGCTTAGTTATTTTTTTTATGATTTGCATTGTCGAATCAGCATCGCTTGTTGTAATGGCTAGGAGTAGTTTACTGATTTCATCTTGTGGGATAATTCCTAATACTTTTGCTGTTACCTCTTTAGTTAATTTACCGTTAGCAAAGGTTATTACTGGCTCTGTTATGCTTAGAGCGTCACGCATACTGCCATTAGCATTCTCTGCAATTAATTCTAATGCGTCTTGTTCAAATTCTATATTTTCGCTTTTAAGTACATTTGCTAGGTGTGCTGTTATTGTGTTCGGAGATATAGCAGATAGATTAAATTGTAAGCAGCGTGATAATATGGTATCTGGTAATTTTTCAGGGTTGGTAGTCGCCAAAATAAACTTCACATATTC
>JABJPE010000010.1 GCA_018664045.1 Legionellales bacterium
AAAAAAATGGCACAAGAGGACAATAATTACTGTTATATAGACCAATTTAATAACACAGCCAACCCTCAAGTTCATGAAAAAACCACGGCGCCAGAAATTTGGCAGCAGTGTGAGCATGAGCTTGATGTTATTATTTTAGGTGCTGGAACTGGTGGTCATTTAACTGGGATTGGCAGGTATTTTAAAAAGGTAGCGCCACATGTTAAAATAATCCTAGCAGACCCAGTTGGCTCTGTTTTGGCAGGTGCAGTAAAGGGTGTTAATACGCAGTCTGGGCCTTGGAAAATTGAAGGGATAGGGCATGATTACGTGCCTGCTACTTGCGATTTATCTTATGTCGATGATGTGATTTCAATATCTGATGCAGAAGCTTTTGCCGCTGCAAGAGCACTGCTTAGAAAAGAAGGTATACTCGCAGGCTCATCAACAGGAGTTGTGATCGCAGCTAGTATTAAATATGCTCAGCGATTAAGCTCTCCTCAAAAAGTAGTTAGTTTTGTATATGATACGGGCAATAAATACCTATCTAAATTTTACAATGATGCTTGGCTAGTTGAAAATAACTATGATGTATCGGCAATCAATAAGGAGTTTGATTATGTCTAAGCAGTTAAATTTTGCAAGTAAAGTCATTCACGCAGGTCAAGAAAATGAGGCTGCAACAGGCGCTGTAATCCCACCTATTTTTGCAACGTCTACATTTGCGCAAAAAGCACCTGGCTCTAATTCTGGTTATGAATATTCAAGAATTAAAAACCCTACTAGGGAAGCTTTAGAAAAAATGATGGCTGAGCTTGAGCTTGGAGTAGGGGCATTAGCTTTTGCGTCGGGTATGGCGGCTATTACATCAGTTTTAGAATTGCTACAGCCACATGATCATGTGATCGTTAATGAAGATATTTATGGTGGTACTTGGCGTTTGTTTGAAAAGTTAAAGCGTTATAGCTCTGGGCTCGAATTTACTTATGTGGACATGGGGAATCCAGATGCAGTAATTTCTGCAATTAAACCAAATACTAAAATGTTTTGGTTAGAAACCCCTAGTAATCCCATGATGCGTGTTACAGATATTAAAGCAATTACTAGCATAGCTAAAGATCATAATATTTTATCAGTAGTTGATAATACTTTTGCGACACCTTATATTCAAAAACCATTGCTATGTGGCGCTGATATAGTTGTCCATTCAGTAACGAAATATTTAAACGGGCACTCCGATGTATTGGGTGGCGTTGTAGTTGCTGCAAATGAATCTTTGCATGAAAAATTGGCTTTTATTCAAAAATGCACTGGTGCAGTTTTAAGTCCATTTGATAGTTTTTTAGTGTTAAGAGGGATAAAAACATTGGCTGTTAGAATGGAAAAACATTGTAGTAATGCCGAATATATAGCTGGATTCTTGCAAAAGCATCCAAAAGTAAAACAGGTTTTTTATCCAGGCTTAACTAGTCACCCACAGCATGCTGTAGCTAAGTCTCAAATGTTAGCTGGTTTTGGTGGGGTGGTAAGTTTTGCCATGCACGGTGAGCAAGAGGATATAGTTAAATTTATGCAAAATTGCAGATTATTTACTTTAGCTGAGAGTTTAGGTGGCGTGGAAAGCTTAATAGAGCAGCCTCTGACCATGACTCATGCGAGCTTGGATAGCTCTCACAAAGAAAAATTGGGTATAGATCATAGCATAGTGCGGCTTTCTATTGGGATTGAAGATCCACAGGATTTAGAGGCTGATTTAATTGCCGCTTTTAAGTGAGCGCGGAACTAATTTTTGCAATACTGGGCCTAGTTTTTATGTTTTTATAATAATTGCATAGTGCCGGGTATAGTTCCCGGTTAAGTTCAAAATTTGCCATTTCTAATGCTAATAACTGGGTGGTTATAGCTATATCTGCGATTGAAAAGTTATTTGCAATAAAATATTGTTTATCTTTAATTTGTGTTTCTAAATATTCAAGTAGTGGTGGTAGTTGACTGTCTGTAGCCTTTTTGAGTAAGTCTTGGTCGCTAACTTTTCCAAATGCAAGTGGTTTGGCATAAGCTTCATAGAATATTCTACGCGTTGCTATTTTAGCGAGGTCGTTATCGGAGAATCTCTCTAGCCATAGGGCTTTGGCATAGTTGTCAGGATCTTTTGGGTAGAGTTTATTAGTATGCACAAATTTATGCTCTAAATATTGGTTTATAACGGCAGAGTCGGCAATATAAAAATTATTAACTTCAATAGCTGGAATGCGCCCACAAGGGCTTATTTCCTGAAATCTATCTTGGATAGGTAGCCTTGTAACTTTTGCAAAAGAGCTAGGCATGACTTCAATTTGCTGAAAATCTATATTTTTTTCATAAAGCACTACCATGACCTTGCGCACGAAAGGTGAACTTTTTATTCCCCAAAGTTTTATATTAATATCACTCAATATGTATCCTTAAATTAGACAGTACATAACTATTATAGCATAGGGGGAAATTAAGTTGTCAACTTTGGCTCTCTGTGGCCATTTCTTTCAATAGCGGCAATAATTCTACTATTTTACTCAAAACACACTAATCTTGTTAATAACTATTTAAAATGGATTGCGACGTCGCAACCTACCTACGCTACGCTTCGGAAGGTACCCGCTCCTCGCAATGACGGAAGTGGGGCAGTTATCATTTAGACCAATAATTTTATTGAAGTTCAGGCTGCTACAAGTTAATTTATTGCTCCCCGCCGTCATTGGGAAGGTTCGTAAGAGAGGTTTCTTCCTCCGACCGTCATTGCGAGGAGCGCTTCGACGTCTCAATCCAACCATCCCTCGTCATAACGCCGCGCCTAGCAATCGATTCCCCCAGCCCGTCATTGTGAGGAGCGCAGCGACGTCGCAATCCAGCCACCCAAGTTATCTCGACAAGCCTAGCGTCCGACGCCCGCCATCGCGAGGAGCGAAGCGACGTCTCAATCCAACCATCCCTCGTCATAACGCCGCGCCTAGCAATCGATTCCCCCAGCCCGTCATTGCGAGGAGCGCAGCGACGTCGCAATCC
>JABJPE010000011.1 GCA_018664045.1 Legionellales bacterium
ACCATTAGGTATGGCTATGGTGTGTCGCTATAGGAATGCTTCACAGCCGCATATTTTTGTTGGTAGTGTCGGCATGTTTTTGGTCGGGTTTTTCTCATTTATAGTACTTATGTTTGAGTATTACGCCCATTTTTGAGGGCGCATATATAAACTTTTTTCGTTATTAATGTTTAACCATATTAATTTGGGCCCCTATTACTAGGGCCTTTATTTTCTTTGTTAGGTCCGCTAGAATCGCGTATAAATTCAAGTCTCGCACTAGGAGCTTTAGTTTTTAAGTTCTGCCCACTAGGGTATTTAGTTTTTAAATCCTCATCTAGTTTACCTAATTCTTTTAGTGTTGTTTCAAGCTTTCCATCCTTCCAACCTTCTTTAAGTTCCTTAGCGAAATCTTTTCCAGCATCGTTAATCTTAGGATTTATTATAATCTCATCAAACTTTTTACCTATATTTTATAGTTCTTGGGTGCTATCATATAAGTCATTATACTCCTGAGTTTTAGCCATTTTCCCAGTATCTAGTTTAGCATCTAGTCGCTTTAATTGAGCTTGTAGTGACTGGTTAAAATTGGATGGTGGTAGCCCCCCTAACTTGTTTTCCAATGCTTTATTTATTTCTTTTTGTACTTCTATAACTTGCGCCTTTATTTCAACCTCTAGATCAATAGTGTGAATATCTTGACCACTCATGGTCCCATCTAAATATTCAGTTGCGCTTATACTTGTTAATCCAAGTTTATCTCCAAGCTCTATAATATTAAATAATTTATTAAGTTTTTTATAATTGCCCTCTGTCTCAGGGCCTGTTTCAGTTTGTGTAGGCGCTGTGTTTTGTTGAGATAGGTTTTCATTTACACATTTTTTTGCTATCTGTAAGTTCTTTCCCCCAACATAGCTCATTATGTTTGTCAATTTTTTTGTTAGTTCTTCAGCATTTTCATCTTTTATTTTGTCTGAATGTGTAAGGAGGAGGGCAGCTTTAGTGATTTTACTAATATCATCCCCGCTTGTTATGTTTTATTATTATTTACTACTTTTATAAATGCTTTTTCAACTTCTGCAGCAGTAGCCTTGCCATTTATTCCATTTCTTTTGCTTCAGTTATTGTCATTGCCATAATATAAGGCCTCCTAGATCTTATTATTTATAGTTTGTTTTTATATGTCGCGCAAATATATTGCGTATAGGGGCTTTTTTTGCACAGTTTGTGCGTTTAAGAGGCTTTGGAAGTTTTGTATTAATTTACTGAATAACAGGTCGAATAAAATAGGTTACCAATTATTCTTAACTCTAATGTTATTTATATATATTGTAAAAAAATATTCTATTTAAGGTTTTGTTAAGGTTTTGTTAAGGTTTAAGTTGTAAAATAATAGATATAGTAATTTTTAAGGGGATTTTTATGACTGAAGAACAAACACTAGAACAACAAATACAATGTTTTAGGCAGAAGAACCTTGCAGACCCTGCGACTAATCATCACGCACAAAATCACAGGTTTTTTGGTACTAGTCCATCAGTGCCATATTTTCAAGCCTTAGAAATGGCTACTGCAAATAATAAAGGTGTTTAGATTTTTTTAGTCGTCTTATTTTCTATATTTTCATTTAATTCAGCGCCTCTCTCTTTTATGTGGGCTTTCCTAGTTTTATTTTCATCTAGTTCGCCATTTTTAAAAAAATTACCTAACCATGATACTTTTAGGCTTGTATTTTTCATCTCTTTATTAATTTTATAGGCATTATATACTAATGCAGAACTTATTACCCCAGCCAAAACAGCAATTAATGTTATAATTTGTGGCGCTATTATAGCTGTTATTGCTATTGCTAATAGCAATATAACAGTATTGATAGTCACTTTTATATTTTGTTTGATTATTTTTTCTGCTAAATAATCATTGGGATTTAGTTGTTTCTTGTTTGTATTTTTCATGTCGACTTTGGGGTGGTTTAATTCATGGCTCCATGTTTCTAATATTTTGTTAAATTCTTCATCAGATTTATTAATTAGCATATGAAATAAATCTCCTATAGCATGAGATTTGGCATTTTTATCTAGATTTATTTTTGATGTAAAATAATTGTAAAAAGTTAAAAACTTTTTTCTCGTGTATGAACGCCATAAAATATCTTGTGTTTCCATGTTTCTATTATGTTGGCATATAATCAATTTGAATATAGTTACGTTTCCTTTTTTTATGGCGGTAATGACAGCATTGTTTTTATCAACTGGTTCTATTTTCTTAATAAATTTGCCATTTAATGCTTTCATGTCGCTAAGAGCAACCCCTGTTTTCAATAATTCTTGTAGACTATTTAAGTCTTCTTTATTAATGGCGTCATTTATTTGTGATTGATAAAGCTTTTGTGTTTCTAAATCAAGTTTTTGTTGGCTAGACATTGATGTGTATTTTTTATTATGCATTTTTTTATATCCAATAATATATACTAAAATTATAGTATATATTTCTTGTTTTTACTGAGATTGTTTTTTTAGTAAGCCTGTTTGGCGATTAAAAGAATATTTTTTATAAATATGCTGTATTTATATGCCGGTAGGAGGGCGTGGTGTATTTTGTATGTTTTTAGGTGTGTTTTCCATTTCTTTTTGTTGTATATTTTGGCTGTTTATTGAGTTTGAATGCTCGGTAGTTTCATATAGATATTTTGCTACTTTTATTTCTTCATTATTTAATTCTGATATTATTTTATAACTTGTATGTATTAATGCATAAATTGAGAGAAGAGCTAAAGCGTAAAGTAAGGTAGGCAGCGCGGGAAAAGCTATGCTTGCTATTAAAGCTCCGGCTAAAAGTATAGTTGTTATGATAATGGGAATTATATTGTCCATAATTGGATTTCTATCTTCTTCTATGTTGCTGTCATCCGTATCTAGCTCGTCATTAAATGCATTTAATTTAGCTTGTTCTTGCTCTAACTCTATGCGCCATTTTTCCATGGTGTCTTCAGGATCTTTTCTCAATGTTTTTAGTTCATTTATTATGTCAGATGTTTGTGTTATTCCAGTAATATTTTTATCGAGTTTTAATTTTTCTAATCTTTTTTCAGTTTCTCTAATTATATTATTAATATTCAAACTGTTTTTTTGTGAAATTTTATCTGGCTCGTCCATGTATCTACTGATTACTAGTAATTTTACAATATTCAAATTACCAACTTTTATTGATTTGATTATTGGAGTTTCGCCAATATAATCTTCTTCATTAAATTTAGCTCCGGCATTAAGCAACATTTTAATAGCTAAAACATTTTCTTCTTCTATAGCTTCGTTTAGAAGCAACATGCCATGTATCTTGGTATTTGCATCCCCTCCTTTATTTAACAGATATGCTA
>JABJPE010000012.1 GCA_018664045.1 Legionellales bacterium
ACGCTAGAGAATACATGGCTATGGCCATCAGTATGCTGCAAGCCCTCACCAGCTAAAGTTGTACGACCTGCGGTCGCGCCTAGCAAGAACCCTCTTGCTCTAGCATCACCTGCGGCCCATGCTAAGTCCCCTATTCTCTGGAAGCCAAACATAGAATAATAAATATAAAAAGGGATCATAGGTAGATTATTATTGCTGTATGATGTTGCAGCAGCTAACCAAGAACAAAAAGCTCCAGCTTCATTAATACCTTCTTCTAGCAATTGACCTTGCTGTGACTCTTTGTAATACATTATTTGGCCTTTATCCACCGGGTCATAATCTTGACCAGTTGCTGAATAAATGCCTATTTGGCGAAACAGACCTTCCATACCAAAAGTTCTAGATTCATCAGGAACTATGGGAACTATTCTATCTTTGATGTTTTTATCTCTAAGTAGCAACGATAATATTCTCACAAAAGCCATAGTAGTTGAAATACTGCGGCCTTCACTACCACCTAAAATAGACTCAAAAGCATTTAAGTCTGGAGTGGTTAAACTTTGATCAGCATTTAATCTTCTTGCAGGGAAAGAACCACCTAGTTCTTGCCGCCTTGTTTGAAGATAGCCAGCGACTTTACTATCTGCAGCAGGCTTAATAAAATCTAAATTTTCAAGCTGCTTATCAGTTATAGGGATACTAAAACGATCACGCATATGCTCTAAATCTGATACTGATAATTTTTTTTGATTATGTGCGATGTTCATGCCTTCTGTAGCCTTGCCCAAGCCGTAGCCTTTAATTGTATGCGCCAACACTACTGTCGGCCTATCCTGCGTCGCAACTGCCTCACTAAAAGCTGCATATATTTTCTGTCGATCGTGCCCGCCAAAACCTAAAGCGGCAACTTCTTTATCAGAAATGCTTGCACCCAGCGCCTCGAGCTCACTTGAACCAGCAAATAACATAGCTCGCCTATCTTGTACACTAGCAGAACCAAAACGCTGCATATCGCCATCTAAAATAAACTCTAGTTTTTGCTTTAAATGACCCGCGGCATCTAAAGCAAACAATTTATCCCAAGCACTATTCCAGAGTAATTTAATTACCCTCCAACCAGCGCCACGAAAAATAGATTCTAACTCTTGCACAATTTTGCCATTACCACGTACAGGTCCATCTAAACGCTGCATATTGCAATTTACTACAAACACAAGGTTATCTAATTTTTCACGCGCAGCAATGCTCAGTGCGCCTAAGGACTCAGGCTCATCCATTTCACCATCACCACAAAAAGCCCATACATGGCGACAGGTGGTATCGATAAGTTTTCTGTTATGTAAATAACGCAAAAAACGTGCTTGGTAAATAGCACTAATTGGACCAATACCCATAGAAACTGTAGGAAACTGCCAAAAATCAGGCATTAACCATGGGTGCGGGTAGGAAGATAGTCCCCTGCCATCAACTTCCTGACGAAAGTTACTAAGCTGCTCTTCATCTAAACGTCCTTCTAAAAAAGCACGCGCATAAATACCAGGAATAGAATGCCCCTGAAAATAAGCTAAATCGCCACTTTTAATATTGTTGTCCGCTTTAAAAAAATGATCGAAGCCAACTTCATACATAGTTGATATTGATGCATATGTTGATATGTGGCCGCCAAGCTCAGCTGCAAACTTACCTGCTTTTAGCACCATAGCAGCAGCATTCCAACGTAAATATGCAGATAACTCCTCTGCTACTTCGCCGCTATCTGATAAAGCTTTATCATCACTTGCTGGCAAGGTATTACAGTAACTTGTTGTCAGACCTAAATTACCTTTATAACCAGTACGATACAAAGCTTCAATTAATCTTGTGATTAAAAAACCCGCTCGCTCTATATCAACAAAGTGTACAACTGCAGCCAAGGAATCTAACCATTCCTTAGTCTCTAATATATTAATGTCAGGCTGATACCTAGATACAGGTTTGGTCATAACTAATCCACTGCCTCAAATAAAAAAATAGTAGTTGCATTTTAAACAGAATAAAAGAAATACACAAATATTATATTGGATTGATAAAC
>JABJPE010000013.1 GCA_018664045.1 Legionellales bacterium
CCTCGGCAGTATTCCAGTGGCATTCTCAGGCACAAGAGACCAACACAGCCAATTACAACTTTATTTAGCAAGCCCCAAGGGCAAAGCATTCACTATGATTAGGTGCCAAAACTTTAATACTAAAAGCGATGCTCTAACCGAGGCTTACCATAGCCATGCTGACAACGTCACCATAAACTTAAAACAAACTGGCAAACCAGTACGCGAGATTATACTGCCTGAACTTAATGAATATAATCTAAGTTATTTAATGACAAACATGGTTCTAGACACCCTTATCACCGCTGAATATATGCAAATAGACCCATTTGGCCAAAATAAAGTAGAAGCCATAAAAAATGCAAGATATAACAAAATATCCGAAACCATCACATAAAACCCCTGTATATTACTCGAACAAATTCTGTAAACAATTATTTTTACTGAAAAAATAACTTGATATAAGATATTTGCTGTGTTAGATTTAGCACCTTAAAGATTATTTCTTGACTCTACTGCCACACAAAATCAGTATTACAATTAATTTTATTATAAAAAGATGATTGTTTATGTTAGGGAAGTCTTCCTTTTAACATATAGATCAGGATTAAACATGAAAAACTTTAATGAACTTGCCATACCTACAGAAATATTAGACAAACTAACTAAGCTAGAATTTAGCACCCCAACCCCAATTCAAACACAGGCGATCCCAGTTGCGCTAGAAGGACAAGATATCCTAGGCTCAGCTCAAACAGGGACGGGAAAAACATTAGCTTTTGCAATACCGCTTATTAATCATTTAATGACGAACCCAAAAAGCAAAGCAATAGTTATAACGCCAACTAGAGAGCTTGCACTCCAAGTTATAAAATCTATCCAAGAAATATTAAGCAGTGATTTACACCAAAGCACCATTCTACTTATCGGCGGCGATGCAATGCATAAGCAATTGCAAAGACTACGTAAACGCCCACGCCTGATAGTAGGTACTCCTGGCAGAATCAATGACCACCTTGATCGCAGAACCCTAGAGCTAGATAGAGCAGACTTCTTGGTTTTAGATGAAACCGATCGTATGCTAGATATGGGCTTTAGTATTCAAATAGACAATATCGTAAAACACATGCCTGCTGAGCGCCAAACCTTATTGTTCTCAGCAACAGTCCCAAAAAACATTGAAGCTACTGCAAATAAATACCTCAAAAACCCTACAAGAATTACAGTTGGAACCACAAGTCAGCCTGCACCTAAAATAAAACAAGAACAAGTTTTTCTTAAAGAAGATGAAAAACATAATAAACTTGTAGAAGAACTATCAACGCGTGAAGGGTCTATAATTATATTTGTAAAAACCAAACGTGCTGCAGAAAGAATAGCGTATAGACTACAAGATGAAGAATTTGAAGCTGATGCAATTCACGGTGACTTGCGCCAAGGAAAGCGTAGTCGCGTTCTAAACAACTTCAGAAAAAGTAAATTCCGTATTCTAGTTGCAACCGATGTTGCTGCTCGCGGCCTTGATGTACCACACGTAGAACATGTTATTAACTTTAATCTGCCACAATGCCCTGAAGACTATATTCATAGAATTGGTAGAACAGCAAGAGCAGGCAATACTGGCGAGGCTCTTTGCTTAATCTCACCTTCTGAAAAGAATCTATGGAATGATATTAGAAAACTTATAGACCCAAGCTATAAAGTAGAAAGAACACAAAGACATCATGGCTCAAATGGTGGTAGACCAAGTTCAAAAAAATCATATGGTAGCAAACCTCGTCGCAGCAACAGCGAAGGAAACTCATACGGTGGTAGACCTAGCCGAAGCAACAACAGCGAAGGAAACTCATACGGTGGTAGACCTAACCGCAGCAGCAGCAGCAGCGAAGGAAACTCATACGGCGGCAGACCTAGTCGCAGCAGCAACAGCGAAGGAAACTCATATGGCAAGCCACGTCGCAGTAGCAGCAGCGAAGGCAATTCATACGGTGGTAGACCTAGCCGCAGCAACAACAGCGAAGGCAATTCATACGGTGGTAGACCTAGCCGCAGCAACAACAGCGAAGGCAATTCATACGGTGGTAGACCTAGCCGCAGCAGCAACAGCGAAGGCAATTCATACGGTGGTAGACCTAGCCGCAGCAGCAACAGCGAAGGAAACTCATATGGCAAGCCACGTCGCAGTAGCAGCAGTGAAGGAAACTCATACGGTGGCAGACCTAGCCGCAGCAGCAACAGCGAAGGCAACTCATATGGCAAGCAACGTCGCAGCAGCAGTAGCGAAGGAAACTCATACGGTGGTAGACCTAGCCGCAGCAACAACAGCGAAGGAAACTCATATGGCAAGCAACGTCGCAGCAGCAGTGAAGGCAACTCATACGGTGGCAGACCTAGCCGCAGCAACAATAGCGAAGGAAACTCATATGGCAAACCTCAGCGCAACAGTAGCGAAGGCAATAAAGATCGAGGGAATAGTAACTTTAAAAAGCCAAGTCAACGCAAAAGACCAGCTACTAGCACATCTGCGTAATATAATATAACATCATTGTAGCAAGGCCTAGCTTTTACGCGAAGCCTTGCTATTGATGCTAAGAGTTCACTTACATATTTATATGCTTTTTTCAGATATTGCTATTAAGTACGCCTTGGCGTAAAATTAAAACACACAATAAATAATCAGCAACCCACATAATAGCCGTCTGGAACAAGAGTAATCAATAGCCCACAAGCTGTAGTGCAAAACCCTTCCTTTAAAATCTACCACATATTTATCTGAGCTATTTTATTATATATTATAAACAAAAAATTATTATCTTTTGGGGCCAACACTATTGCGGTTCTCGATGTTTTTGATGCTCTCTTCAATTTTAGCAACAATCTTCTTAACAACCACATCAAAACCCTTGCTTTGTTCTGCACAAGTGCTAGCAAGCGCAAATGCAGTTTTTTGATTTCTGTCTACTACATCTACATTTGCACCAAAGTCAATTAGAGCGGTAGCAACATCAGCATAACCCTTTTTAATCGCTAAAATAAGGGAGGATACACCCTTACCTTTTTCATTATTCGCATTAATATCAACCCCGCAACCCAACAAACTGCATACAACCGGCAGAACCACGGTAGGCGGACAGTTCTTTATGGCCAAATGAAGAAGGTTATTGCCCTCTTTATCTACAACACTAAAATTAGCTTTATCTTTTAACGATTCAATAGCGACAAGATCACCTCTTATAACAGCATTATAGAGGCCTCTATTTCCCTTCCTGTCATTATACAAGGTAACAGCTGCAACAGATTTTGCACCATCATATTCAAATTCGCTATTTTTATCATTCTTATATTTTGAAGACAGGCTTTCACCCTTTACATCCCAGTATTTAACACACTTACTTATAGACTCACTCCTTCTAAGCATTGCAATCAATAAAGAAGAGTCTATTTTTGGGATATTGGTATATATTTTTGCCATTGCAAAAGTAGAAGAAATAGATTTACCATTACTTTTTATTGCAACACTATTACTATCTTCTAGATTATCTTGTAAAGAAAATATGAAATAACCACTATCAATACTACCTATATGATCAACCCTTAAATTTATTGTTGTTTCTACATCACTACTCTCTCTGCTATCAGAACAACTGGGGAGCGTTACGCTCTTAATTGCTTCAATTTTAGTATATAGTTCATCACGATCCGCACGTAGTTCACTTAAAGTAATAGCCGGATGCATCATTTTTTTTAGTTTGTCATTATATTTGCTGTGCTCTTTGATATATCCACCACTTCCTGGCCTTAAATTCTTTCTGCTAGGAGATATATCACGCTCAGACCCGATCAAGCGATAGGAGCATTTAAGAGGAACAATAGTGCTATCAGCTAAAGGCACTAAATTATCTGGCAGATCAATAATGCTCGCCCCTACTCCCTCATTATAACAAACCAGCTCTTTATCATAAATTTCTTTTGCTTTAGCAACATCGCTCCAAAAGCATGCTGGGTTATCTCCAAGAGTTATTACTGCTTCCCCTGATTCTTGCGCACGCTCTTGTTCTTGTTTTTTAAATAACATCTGCCTAATTTGATCTAAGTCTTGGCCTAATTCTACAGCATAAACGTTTATAGTTTCTTTTTGATAAGCAAAGAGAACTCCCTGCAAAGCAAAAACCCACTGGGGCGGGCTATCCTTTTCAGGAATTACTAATCGAGCCTCTACAATTGGTGAGCCAGAAGTTCCCGGCTCAGGAATATTACCATCGACTTGTCTATAAGCCAATAATCCAGATTTTACATCTTCGATTTTATTAAGTAGCTTTACTGGGTTTTCACGGTCATAAATATCAATATAAAAAGTTAAGCTTTCTGCATGACATTCACTGAGAGAGAACCAAAGTATTGGAATACTTTTATTATCCGAATTATCGCTAATATTTGCCACCATAATATCTGGGTAATCACCAAGGACCTTGGGCCTAAAAAAGCCACTAAAGACGTCCCCTGCAAGACCTTCACCAGCCAAAGAAGCTATTGCTAACTCTTCTAAACTAGCAACAACATGCGAATTAGAAGAAATCCAATTCGAACCAAAGTAAAAAGTAGTCCCTTTTCTATCTGCAATAGCCAACTCTTGAATACATGGCTTTATCTCAGTATCTACAGCATCAGCAAAACCCACTCTCGAGTCAAAATTACTTTTTGCTAAAGCAGCATTAGAACTATCACGCTCAGCTTGCTCTTTTATATATTTATCAATTTGTTTTTCTCGATCATCAGGGTTAAACATTTTTATATCCTCAATATTTGTATTTAAATAACTTACACGAGATTATAGCATCTACGCCTCTAGAACTCAATAAATCAAACATCAGGCCTCATATTTGCAAAACAACACATTTATTATATAATTTACAAGTGATGGCCAGAATAAATAAAGTGAGTGCATAAGCCATGACACAATCAGCTATATTTGCAAAACAACACATACATATTTTGTATAACATGAATAGAATTAAACTGTTTGAAAAATTAGAAAGGGATATAGATTTTAACGCTCAAAACAGTACCACAGCCTCAACTTCAATAAAATTATCGATTTAAATGATAACTGCGCCACTTCCGTCATTGCGAGGAGTAAACTCCTTCCGAAGCATTAGCGTAGGCAGATTTCGACGTCGCAATCCATCTTTAAATAATGCTCGGCCTGGGTGACACGACATAGGGATTGCCGCGCAGCTGTGCTCACCCAATTATGCGCCTAGCCCCTGTAATTATCGAAATAACTGGGATGGCTGGATTGCGACGTCGCTGCGCTCCTCGCAATGACGGGGTGGGGGCTGATTGCTAGAGTCGGTGACACAACAGACCGATTGCCGCGCAGCTGTGCTCACCCAATTATGCAAGCGGTAAATGAGCAAGAGGGGTTTATTAGAAATGCACGAGATGGCGATTACTCTTTTAAAACATAATGCTAATTCACATATAATTGATGAGTATGCGCTTGTCGCCTTGAATTTTGGCTATGGTAATAAAGATTTAGCTAACCAATGTCTTTATGCATGTGCTAAATAAAACAATAAAAACCACGACCCGCTCTTTATCCACGCAAAAAAAACGCGATAAAGGTTGATAAAGCCATAGCTCGCATTAAAATAGACCTGTATCAATGTGAGCTTTACTATGAAAGATGAAATACCATCTCTACAAGAGATGTGCCAAACAACAAAATTTATAGGAAATAATACGCTATTAGAAGCTGCTATAAAAACCGGCAACGCCGAACAAGCAGCCCTAGTTATAGCCCATACAAATTCAGATATAAATAGGCTTGTAGATCATTATCCCTCAGCATTGTTTATGGCCGTATATTACGGCAATATAGATATTGTAGTAGAACTAATAGAAAAAAATTGCGATATAAATATTCAAGCTACTGAAGTAGGTAACGCCGAAAAAGATAAATATTCAAAGTTTTGGTGGAAAAAAGGTTATGGTCTTATCCATGCTGCGGTACAATATGGGCGCAAGGATATCGTATTAAAATTATTAGAAATAAATAAAGGCTTAACTGAACAACAAGATGAAGAAGGGATGACGGCCCTACATATTGCTTGCAAATTCAAACAATACGATATTATTGATGTTCTAATCGAGCACAATGGTAATATTAACGCAAAAAATGAAAAAGGGAAAACCCCTGTATATGTTGCCATATCTAATTATGATTTAGTAAGCATGAAAAAAATGATAGCTTCTGGTTGCGATACAAGCATGCTATCATCTTACACTCCAATTGTTCAAACTTACCTATCTTGGGCTGTAAAAGAAATAGTAGAGACATTACTACAGTACGGTGCCGACCCTGATGTGCCTAATACATCTAGCGGAAATACAACCATGCATGATGCAGCCATATCAAGCACAGAGATATTACAAATAGTATTTCCTCTATGTAAAAATCCTAACGCCCGAAATAAAAAAGGGGAAACAGCATTATTTTTAGCTGCGCAGTTAGATAAGATTGAAAACCTCAAAATATTAATAAGCAGTGGGCGATGTGATATCGATATACAAGATAATAGTGGCGCAACAGCACTATTTTTAGCGTTAAAGGAAAACAAAATAGAGAATGCAAGACTACTAATAAAAGCAGGGGCTAATATTTATTTAACAGATAATGATAATGCAAATTTGCTCCATTATGCAGTGCTAGTAAGAAAAAATATGGAATATGAAAATATACGAGCAGATGCTCCCACTAGTGAGCTAATAGAAGAAATACTAACCCCAAAAGTAATAGCATCATCATGGTTTCCTATGAGTATATTTAGAGCAAAGCCACAAAAAAACAGGGCATTAGAATTATTAGACGCTCAAGACAAAAATGGCAACAGCCCCTTGCATAATGCCGTTAAGGCTAAAAAACCAGAATCAGTTAAAGTTCTTTTAAAATATGGCTCATCAACCACAGCCAAAAACAGTATTGGGTATACTCCACTCAAAATAGCACAAAACTATGGTTTTCAACATATAATAGGGCCACTAAAGCAAGCTAATCCAAAAGCAAAAATATAAGCTTATAAATTATAAAAAATAGCAGAAAACTACCACTCTTTACAACATATAAAACCAACTCCATGTTTTATGCATAAAAATCTCAGAAAAATCTGCGAAAACCAACTATACTTCATAGAAATGTCTTAGGGTAATCTATGAGTATAATAGCAAGAGCCAATCAAATTTATGGCAAAAGACTAGATTATAATAATATAGTAGATCAAAAGGGGCTCTGCTTTGGTATATCTATGGCGGCCATAAGCCATAACCTCAATAACAATGATAAAGAATGGTTAATTATGCATGCTTTTATTGTTAATTATGGAAGGATGGATATAAATTTAGACATTAAAAAAACAGAAAAAAAATACATTTCCTTAACCAAGGAATATAAAATACGTCATAAAAAAGATATTTTAACAACTGAAGATTATACAAAGATAAAAAAAGGGCTAAGTAATACAGAAAACAAACTACTCAAGGTTAAGGGCTTTTATGAAGAAGTGCTGCTTTATATGAGCGGGGCTTCAAAAGTACATGACATATTCCCAGAATCCACTCCTACAATACAAATACATGAACCTGTGACAGAATTATTAGCTGATGAAAGTTGGCATGCTTTTTCTGCAATAGCCACTAGAACCTTATTGCAAAATGAAAATGAATTCATTAATATGCTCCGCGATATAGCGAATAAAGCAAAATATGGAAAATCGACTTTTAGTATTTCATTTCTCGGCCACATAGTTACATTATGCTTATCGAAAAACAGCTTTTTTGGCAATAAATGGCAAGTAATTAATCATGATGAAATCTACGAAGGACGCAGCCTATCAAAAGTTTACTCAACACTAACAAGAGGGCAAATAGATAAGGACAATAATACGATCTTCAGCATAATAGAATACAGCACAGCTAAAACAGACAAATCATCCTTAGAATCAGTCAAGGATGATTATAGTCAGTTAACTACAGTACAAAAAGAAAGAGTACTGCTTTTGGCAATCAGAGAAAATGATCAAGACGCTATAGATAAATTACTAAGTACAGGGCTTGATATTAATTCTGAAAGCTACAGAGTACAACCGGTCATTCAAGCGGCCATTTTCGGGAATATTTATGCAATAGAAAAACTGTTAAAAGTCCCAGGAATAAACCCAGATCATTGTAAAAGTGCAATGCATCAAGCTCTTTACTCCAACCAAGCTGCAGCATTAGATGCACTACTCCAACATGGGGTTCAAACAACCCAGAGCAATCCCCTATTAAAAATAGCATTATCCCATAGATCGGATGCTATAACAAATATCCTAATTAAAAATGGGGTCAATATTAAAGCTTTCCTTTTTGATTTTTTAGATCAAAAGAACACAAAAAACTTAGCATATCTGTTAAATAAAGGAGGGGATGCAAATACCAAGATACATGGCATGTTGCTTCTAAACGAAGCTATAGAAGAAGAAAATGTTTTAGCTATTAAAATGTTGCTTAATGCCGGAGCTAAATTTAATGAA
>JABJPE010000014.1 GCA_018664045.1 Legionellales bacterium
ACCTAAAATAATAACATCAAGCTCATGCTCACACTGCTGCCAAATTTCTGGCGCCGTGGTTTTTTCATGAACTTGAGGGTTGGCTGTGTTATTAAATTGGTCTATATAACAGTAATTATTGTCCTCTTGTGCCATTTTTTTGGCAATACTCTGATAATGCTGCTGATCACCAGTACTTACATCAGACCTTGTCACAATAAGTTGCGCGCCAGATGCTTTTAAATGAAATATTTTCTCGTCACTTATTTTATCAGGAACAACTATAGTTATTTTATAGCCACGATGCGATGCTTCTTGAGCTAATGCAAGCCCTGTATTTCCAACAGTTGCCTCTAAAATAGTCATTCCTGGCCTTAATTGCCCTGACCTCTCGGCGCTATCGATCATTGCTTTTGCAATCCGATCTTTAATGGAACCACCAAAATTAAGGTTTTCCATTTTTAACCATAAATCACAATTACCAAGTTTAAGATTACAGGTATTATATAAAGGCGTATTGCCAATTAAACTATCCATCATAAAATCCAATTAGTTTTTTAGATTAGCTTGCATTCTAGCTAAATCTGCTTTAGTGTGAAATTTCAAATCTATTCACAAACAATAGGCATTCTAACATGGCAACACAAGAATTAAAACATAATCGCTGGTCATCAAAATTTGTTTTTATTTTAGCAGCAACAGGCGCTGCAGTTGGTCTTGGAAACATATGGAAATTCCCATATGAAGTTGCCTCAAATGGCGGCAGTGCTTTTGTTATAACCTATATAATCTGCCTTGCATGCTTAGGAATACCACTGCTAATAGCTGAAATGCTACTTGGTAGACTTGGCCGCGCCAACCCAATAGCCACTCTCAGTAAACTAGCTAAAGAAAACAATACAAGCCAAGTATGGGCAGCTTTAGGTTGGCTTAATATAATAACATTAATTTGCGTGTTATCTTTTTATAGCGTTGTTGCTGGCTGGTCAATAAAATACTTTATAGCTAGCTGCATGGGTGTGTTTGTTAATATAGATAACGACAGCCTCAATCTATTTTGGCAGAATACTGTTGCAAATCCAGTCGAAATTATATCATACCATGCACTTTTTATGCTCCTGACAATTGCTGTGGTAATTAGGGGTGTAAATCGCGGCATTGAAACTGCCAATAAAATCCTAATGCCATTACTGTTTATATTTTTATTGATTCTTGTTGGCTACAGCTACACAACTCCAGGCTTTGAAAAAGGCTGGAACTTTCTATTTGAATTTAGATACCAAGATATAAACTTTGACACCATTATAAAAGCGTTTGGCCAAACTTGCTTTACCCTAGCAATTGGGGCTGGATGCATGCTCGTATATGGATCATATGTAACTGATGAAACAAATCTTGGCGAAACTTCATATATAATCGCGCTGGTAAATCTATTAGTTGCAGTTTTAATTGGCTTGGCTATTTTTCCACTGATATTTAGTTATGGCCTGACTCCAATAGGTGGCCCTGGCTTAATATTTCAAACTATACCAATTGCGTTTGCTAAAATGAAATTTGGTCACTTGTTCGGCAGTTTGTTTTTTGCACTTATTCTGTTTGCGGCATGGACATCATCTATTTCTATGGCTGAACCAGTTGTAATAATGCTAGTAGAAAAACATAACTTAACTAGAGCGAAAGCTGGAATGATAACTGGAACATTTACTTGGCTGCTAGGCATATTATCTGCGCTTTCTTTTAATGTTTGGCAAGATGTTCATATTTTAGGGTACAATAACTTTTTTACGCTAATTACTGATGTTACAACAGATTTCATGCTACCTATAGGCATATTAGGCTTTGCTATATTTTCTGGCTGGAAAGTCAGGCCTGAAGCAATTATAAGCGGCCTAAATTTCAAAAAACAAACAACAAGAAAAATCTGGCTATTTTTAATAAAGTACCCCGCCCCTATTGCAGTATTATCAATGCTAATCTGGCATGGTTCCTAAATTATGCAGCTCTATTTCCTTCGGTAAGTTATTTGTTATTCCTAAAGCATGTTTTGCTAAAACTTTTTTGGCAAAACTAGATTTATTAATCAAATTCATACCAAAACCACGGCTATTACTTAATAAATAATTAGAGTTAGAAAATATATTTTTCAACTGGCTCATAGCAAAAATCAAGCCTGTATTTAAGCCGCGTCGCTGTTTTTGATAGCTAATTAATGCTCTCTGAAAATCTGAATCTTGATTAGCAGCCGCGGATATAGTTTCAGCCAAAACAGCAGCATCAAGTAAGCCGGCATTAACACCTTGTCCAGCTAAAGGATGAGCTACATGCGCTGCATCACCGAGTATTGCCACAGATCTTTTAACATACTGCTTGGCATGTTGAGATATTAATGGGAAAGAAAACCTCTTTGAATCAAGCTTAAGATCCCCTAAACAAAAATCAGCAGCCTTACTCAATAATGTAGCAAACTCCTCATCAGAGGCCTTCATTAAATATTCCGCATAATCAGTATTAGCTGACCAAACTATAGAGACCTTATTAGAATCAGTAAGCGGCAGCAATGCTAATGGCCCTGTAGCTAAGAACTTTTGCCAAGCTGTATGTTGATGAGGTTTTTCTGTAGCTATAGTTGCGACAATAGCCGCCTGGTTATATGACGATGTTGTCACATCTATGCCAACAGCATCTCGCACCCATGATTTTTTACCATCAGCACCAAACAACAATGTTGCGCTAATGTTAGAGCCATCTTCTAATGTTATATGATGCTTGTTATTTTTATAACACCAATGCTGAGCCTGCGACGGGCAGTAAATGCTAATGCGCTCATTCTCCTTAATATTATTCCAAAGAGCTAACTCTACTTGTTGATTTGCAATCACAGCACCTAAATTTGCAAAACCCAGCTCTGTTGCATTAAAATTTAATTCGCCACTCATATGGTCCTGGCGAACTGTAACATTTTGGTAACAACAGCTGCCTTTAGACATAACTATATTTTCTAAGCCAAGATAGTTGAAAATATTAATGCTAGCTTTATTAAATGCACATACTCGGATACATTTACTATCGATCTCTGGTACTTGCGCCCCAACTAATGCTACCTTAAATTTAGTTTGCTTGACGAGCAAGTTAGCTAGGCATAGCCCTGCCATCCCTGTGCCAACAATAATTACATCATGTTCTTTCATTTGTTTCTCCGACTAAAATAAAATGTCTGCTAAGCCAGTATTTTCTCCAACTCCACGCCTTGTAATAAGACTTGTAAGCGAAGATGATGAGCCAGCCACAGTTAATGCAGTAGAACGCAGTATATTTCGCAAAAGGCTAGTTTTAGAAAATGTGTTTAACAAATACTTTACCTGATTATAATTAAATAGATGATCATCCCTGCGCTTACTAACATAGCTATCAGACTCTGCCTGCCCCCAAATAAAATCATCAGATCCTTGCAAGCTATCTCTAACTGCAGCTATGTCTCTTAAACTTAGATTTAAATTTTGTGCCGTTATTGGAAATAAATTAGTCGCTGCAGCACCTATTAATACCAAGCCAGGCTTAGAGCTCGAACAAGCACGCTGCAAAGAAACAGGATATACTAATGGATTATCAATAATTGCTTTTAACATACGGCCCTGCTTACCAAGCTCATGCTTTGCAATATTTAATAACTGTGTGGCTGGCATAGAGCTTCGCGCCTTTATTACATTCGTAGGTAGCGTCCAAACCAAACAAGCAGTGCTACCACTAGTTGGAATAAAAGCTAATGATCCAGGGGATAAAAACCTTTGTGAGGCGCAATGAGTATCAGCACCACTCAAATTCACATGCAACACAAGGCAGCTATAGTCAAAGCTCTCTTTTATTGTATTAATTTTGAACTTAGACCTACAAACAGAATTAATCCCATCGCAGCCTATAACCATTTTAGTCTTAACAGAAGCATTATTAGCATCAATTATGTAATTTAAGATACTTGTAGAGTCCGTGTTTTGTATAACATCTTGAACACTAGCCCCATATTCTATAGTAAGATTAGCCTGTGTTTTAATTTTATTTTTAAGGTCACCATACAAACTTTTAAGTGCAACAACCCTACCTAAACGCTTGTAGTTTAAAGAATCAGATGTCATTCTAACTCGACCAAAATGACCACGCGCAGAAACAATGCAACCCTTAAGGTCAAAACCATCTTTAATAGCTATGTTTAAACCCATAGAAGTAAGTATTCTTAAACTAACCTCGTTTAAAACTAAAGCTATATTTACATCAACATCTTTAGCTTCTAACTCAGAATCTATTAATAATATTTTAGCATTTAAATCACAAAGTGATGACGCCATAAGCATTCCAGCAGCGCCTCCACCAACTATTACAATATCATAGTTATGCATAAGCAGAACCTACAATATTTTCAATGTCTAGCACTGATTTTGGTAGCGACTCAGTTAATACTTCCGTCCCTTGGTTTGTGATAACAATATCATCCTCTATTCTAATACCAATGTTTTTCCATTTAGCAGCAACTTTCGCACTCGCATCTATGTAAATTCCTGGCTCAACTGTAAATACCATCCCTGGCTCAAGCATCCTAGAGCTGCCATCTTTATTTTTGTAACTCCCTACATCATGCACATCTAAACCCAACCAATGACCAAAACCATGCATATAAAATTGTTTGTGTGCTCCAAAAGATACCAGCTTTTTAGGACTACCAGTTAAGATGCCAAGTCGAACAAGGCCTTTAGTTATTTCTATTTCAGATAAGTACTGTAATTGCTTCCACTCTACCCCAATTTTAGCTGCATCAATTAATTTTAACTGAGTATCTAAAACAACCTCATAAATAGCACGCTGCTCTTTACTAAACTTACCATTTATTGGATAAGTTCGAGTTATATCCGATGCATAATTTTCAAACTCTGCACCAGCATCAACTAATAATAATTCTCCATCTACCAGATGATTGCTATTTTTGGTGTAGTGAAGTGTACAAGCGTTTTTACCACCAGCGACTATGCTTTCATAAGCTACTTGCCTGCAACCGTGCCGCATAAACTTACTAATAAGCATACCCTCGACATGACTCTCTCTTAGCTTTGGTTTAGTATGCCTCATTGCATGCAAGTGAGCATCGCAGCTTACCTTAGCCGCATTTCTAAGCATTGTTACTTCAGTTTCATCTTTAAAAAGACGCAACTCGTTTATAGCATTAGTTGCATCATGAATTTTATCTGAAACATTTGTTTTATGTATAGCTTTTAATAGGCGCTCCTTTAAATTATTTTCACCTGGATTAACACAAAAAATATTATCATTTTTATCAAGATAATTTGGTAATACCTTATCAAAATCATCAATAGAATATGATTTATCTATTTTTAACTTTGCTTTGGCGAGCTTTGGACCAAGAACTGAACCATGCCATTTATCATAAGAAGGGTTTATGCTTTGACAAAAAATTGTAGCGTAGACTTTTCGCCTCTGTTTTTTTACAAGCAAAATAGCGTTAGATTCATCAAAACCAGTAAAATAATAAAAATTACTACATTGCCTATAAGAATAATTTACATCACCATTACGCAAACTATAGGGGGCAGCAGAAATTATAAACACAGTATCATCTGAACTAAGCAAAGAAGCCAAAGCCTCACGCCTCTTCTGGAAACAATTCATCAAACCAAATCCTTAAAATTACAACAAAAGCATTATAACATAATGCCACATCTTAAAAACAACAAAAAATAATATTTCTTGATTGACCACAAGGCAGAACAGGTCTATTATCTTTAATTCAATCTAAGTTTGTATTAAAAGGATTAATATGCTATGAACGAAACAGATATATGCTATAAACTTCACAAAATAGAGTCTCACATAGCGAGTTTGGTGTCAGAAAATGACAAAAATCAACAAGAAAACGACTTTCTCCGCAAAAAATTACAAGAAACAATAAGACAAAAAAGAATCATGGAAGAAAAAGTAGAAACGGCATCAAAAAACATAAAACTACTTATAAAGAAGCTTAAAGAGGATACAAAATGAGCGCCACGACAAGCATAACAATTTCAATTCAAGGAAATAACTACGATTTAAAGTGCCCTGATGATCAAATAGAAAAATTAAAATCTGCAGCAGAAATTGTTCATAAGAAAATGGGTGAAGCCAAGTCAAAAACACCAAGTAATGAAAAAGCAGCTATTTTAACAGCACTCAACGTTGCGCATGAATTTTTAGAAGTACAAAATAACGCCAACATAAATGAAACAGAACTATCAAACATTGCCAACGAACAAATATCAAATATAATCAACAACATAAGCTGCAGCCTCGAATCTTACCTGACAAAAAACAAAAAGTAAGCTATAATAAAAATGTGAGGTGTGAGGTATGATATATTTTTTAGAATCTATACTCATTCGAATGGGGAAAATTTCTTTCCTGTTACCGTTGTACAAACCCACTAGTTTGGAGAGTCTGAAGTAACACTGGGAATTCCCACCTGAACTTAAATGGTTCAGAACTTAACTTATCTTTTCGCCTCACCTTTTCTAAGGTGAATTAATCACGATGTTAAAAACAGAAATACGCAAACATATTTCCTCCATAAGAGCTAAGCTATCATCTGAACAGGTAATAAAAGCTAAACATGAAATTGCAATTAAAATCATTGAGCATGAGTCCTTCATAAAAAGTAAAAACATAGCTCTATACATCCCCCATAAAAAAGAACTAGACCCCAGAATGATAATGCAAAGCAATCTTACAAAATCATTTTATGCACCTTGTGTTTTACCAAATAAACAACTGTCATTTACTAAAGTAAGTACGAACAGCAACTTCACAAAAAATAAATACGGCATACTAGAACCCCCATACAACCCCAAAGAAACATTAAACCCTAGTGAACTAGACTTAGTGCTAGTGCCATCTGTAGCTATGGACTATAGCAATAACAGAATTGGTTATGGTGGCGGTTATTACGATATAAACTTTGCCTTCAAGAAAGAGAATGACCATCTACCGCCCTACTTGCTTGCATTAATTTATGATTTTCAGCTCATCGGCAACATAGAGCCTAATGAGCACGATGTAAAATGCGATGCGCACCTTATTGCCACAACTAAATAAATTATTTGCTATAGCATATTATAAATGCAAAGGTATAATGATTTTATTACAAATGGAGACCGATTATGACTAAGTGTGAACAAAGAATTACTGAGCTAAAAGATATAATACCAGAAATATCAGTCACAGAAGCACATACAATGCAGCAAGCAAACGCAATTATTATTGATGTTAGAACATTAGAAGAACATAATGAAAAGCACATAAAAAACTGCATATATCTTGGCCGTGATTTTCTCGAATTCAAAATAGAAAAACATATTTTAAACCCTGATCAAGTTATTATAGCCGCTTGTGGTGGTGGGCTTAGATCATTATTTGCCGCAGAATCCCTAACAAAACTTGGCTATAATAAAGTTTATAATATGGCCGGTGGCTTTAGAGCATGGGAAGTAGCAAAGCTTCCAACCGAATAAAACCAATAAAAGCGATAAAACATGCTATAATTAAAAAGCAGAATAAAAAGGAGAATAATTATGAGCAAAATCCAGTTTCAAGAAAAAAGTTTTTATGTGTACGGGTCTCTTCCTGAGATTGGCAGTCCAGCACCAAAGTTTAGTTTAACAAAAACAGATATGACAGTTACTGCGCTAAATGACTTTAAAAATGAATCGCTAATAATTAACGTTTATCCTAGTATAGATACTCAAGTGTGCTTTAGTTCAGTGCAGAAATTTGAAAAAGAATGTAGCAAATCTGGCGTCAATGTTTTGTGTGTTTCAATGGACCTACCGTTTGCTTTAAAAAGAGTTCAAACCGGGGAAAAGCTAGAAAATGTCATGCTACTTTCTGATTTTCGCAATAGAGATTTTGGCGAGCTATACGGTTTAACAATAGCAGAAGGGCCACTAGCTGGATTATTAGCAAGGGCAGTAATTTTATTAGATAAAGAGCATAACGTTATATACCATGAGCTTGTACATGATATAACAAGCGCACCAAATTATGAGGAAATATTAAAAAAAATATAAAA
>JABJPE010000015.1 GCA_018664045.1 Legionellales bacterium
AGGCCATCTATTTTTGCATCTATAGGACAAGCAATATTATTTGTAGTTAAAAATTCAAGTAATTGCATTTGGTTGTTTTTTACAACAAAACACCAAAGCTTGCCAGCATCTATTTTATTACGGTCGATTTTACTAATGACCTTGCCAAATAATTCAGGATCAGTAATATTATTTTCAAGCATGATATCTAAAAGTTTGTGCGCTGGATAACCTGTGCCTTCTAATTTATTTATTAGCTCTAATGATGCGTCCCCAGCATACGTAATGCTATTGTCATCTTCCCTAGACACACTCTTAAATTCTGCTATTTTACCATTAATAAACTCGCTACTTTCGTCAGGATTAACACCTTTAGCAAACTCAGAAAATTCAACACACATAGATCCTCCATACTCAAACCAACTGCTATCTTTATTTTTTGGCTTAACAAAAAACTCATCCATATAATCAAAATCACGTACTATCAAATAATTAGTGCTAAACTCTTTTTTTATAGCAGTAATATCTTCATCTGCTACTGCACTAATTAAATTATTTGTTTCTAAAAATTTTATAATTACATCTTCAACATCAACATCAACATCACCATCAGAGAGCAAAGCATCACTTACTGTTGCAGCTAGCTGCTCAGAAAAACTTTCATGTTTATCAAAAAACTCACCTAAGTTTGTTTTGTATTCATATTTCTCATGAAGATATATATTGGCAGAAGCTAAAAAAAACTGGGTTAAAACTGATAGTTTATCGGTCCTTGTATCGGTCTTTGTGTCATCGTCATAATCATTTTTACCACAAATATTAGCAGCGAAGGTTTTAAAGTTATTGCTAGCCTCCCCTAGAAATATAACCTCAGCAATTTTATCTAAAACTTCTACAAGATGACCTGCATCATAATCATCATCAGGAGCATGTGTTTTCATATATTCCATTCTCTGCTCAATCGTGCCTTTAGCCGTCTCATCCCAAGATGCTTGTGGATAACCAAGATCCTGCCAAACCTTTTCAAGCTTACTTAGCGTTGCATCTTTGTTTTCTGTCATGGGTAAGACTAATTTTTTACCTTCAACTAATGCTGCCACATGCTTTTTATAACCCTCAACAGTAGGCCCAGTTGTTTTTATATCAGCGGCATTTATTGCAGTAAAACCAGCTCTTAATTCACCCCCCAAAATACTATCTTTATCTTCTGCGCCATCACCAATCCTCCTGTGGGCAACAGCAAATATAGGTTTTGTAGATTTTAAAAAGTTATCTGGGTTTGTCCTAGAATCTAGCACCATTTCATATAGCCCCTTTGGAATGACAACCTGATAATCATCAGCGGCCATAGCTGCTGTGCTTTGCTTGATGTTAACCCTAGTTAATAGATCACGGTAATCTTTTAGTTGCGCTAGTACGTTAGCAATATTTTCTTTTTCTCTATCATCTTCACCTAACAGCTCATACAATCTAATAACATTATCTAGCTCCCCTGGAGCGTTATCAAAAAAATTCTTTAGCTCTTTATAAGTCTTACAAGTATTATCAGTTGCAATTGACTTGCCACCGATTACTTTCATCATTAAAAATACTTGTTCATCTTTTATATATACGTACATTATAATCATCCTTATTATTTATAAGGTAATTATAGTCCATATTCTGAAATTTAACCTGATTATTAGTATGTGCTGTGGTTTAATGAAATCTTTTTAGGACGTTTATATCTCTATATCTAGCGTAACAAAAAAACTATGCCTCCTGCTTTGAATGTAAAAATATACATGAGACAAAGACACTATCAACTGCCCTTCACGATTGGCAACATTAATTATAAAATGTGAAAATATAAATTAAAGTTGAAATCCCAAAGAACCTAAATAACTACTAACTTCATCTGACATAGTGCAATCATCAAAATCACAGTGGTCTAGGATACTAAGATTATGTGCTTTTTGTACTGCAACTGTATCTTGTGCAGATAAAAGACATTTAAAAAAACAAGAGCTAAAAGAAGCATCGCGGAAATCAAAATAAGGATTTGAATGATCAATAAAAGCTTCCATATACACTGACAGAACTTCATTACTAGGCAAGCCACATAGAGATTTCTTGAATGAATCAGACCAGTATCTACCTGGTAGTTTATCATCTAAATTTTTATGCATAAGTAAATGACGCAAATCATCTTCACTAATCAAGCGCACAAACAACTCATGAGAACCAAATAATGCAGCAACATGAAAAACATTATTACCTTTTGAGTCACATTGACTCAATGCAGCTTTGTTATCGATTATAAAGCGCGACCAATCTTCAGGATTTTTAATATGAAAGGATAACAAAACCAAGTCCCTTATGCTGTCATTGCCAGCTTGATCTCTACCCTGATTAGAAAATAATCCCAACACATTACTACTCCCTGTCTATCCAATAGCCAAATAGTAATGAATTAATTGGTTGTGCTCAAGCTTTATATAGCTTTTTTTTTAAAAGCATTGTTTTTTCAGGTTTTTAACTAGATTCCATAGGAGTCTGGTATTTGTGCACCACAATATATGAAGAAGCTAAAAAAGTAATCATGGTCGCAGCCTGTATCAAATAGGACGCCGACTCACTTATAAGTGAAGAGCTTGCAGCAATATATGCGACTAATAACGAAAACTCGCTAATTTGCCCCAACCTAAAGCCAACTTCCCATGCAATATTCTCTACCTCACCAACATAAGCGAGCAGATACTTAAATATAATAGGCTTTAATATCAATAATAAAACAGCTAACGACAAAGCAGGCAATGCAACAACTGGCAAATAATTTAAATTAAAATTAGCCCCAACTGAAAAGAAAAACAACACCAAACAAAAATCACGAATTGGCTTCAAACATTCAGCAATATAAATGGAAATAGCACTTGTAGCAATAGACACCCCAGCTATAAAGGCTCCCACCTCATAAGTTAATCCAAACACAACTCCTAACTGCGCCATGCTTAAACACCATGCAATTGATAGCAAAAACATATACTCACGAACCTTCTCAAAACGCTGAAACAACTTCATCAATATATACTTTTCAAAGTAATAGGAAAATACTAGTAAAGCTGGTAATGATATTACTATAATGCCAAAATCACTCAAGCCAAAACTATCCATGGTTGCTCCATGGAGCAACAATAAAACTACTATCGCAATTAAATCCTGCATCAACAGCACGCTGATCATAACTTCACCAACATGCTGATGATTTAAAATACTAGAAGGCAATAATTTCAATCCAATAATGGTACTTGAAAACATCATAGCCGCACCAATGACCACAGACTCAACCTGACTAAAACCTGAAACAATAGCCACAGTATAACCAACAGCAATGAATAATATTGAGCTAATCATAGCCACTAACGTAGTTTTTCTAAGCATCTGTAGCAAATTTTGTGGGTGCAAATGCAAACCCAACAAAAATAGCAAAAAGATTATTCCAACATCACCTATCTGCTGAACAATATAAGAATCATTAACCAACTTAAGTGACCATGGCCCCAAAATAATACCAACTACCATGTAGGCAACCAATATGGACTGACGGAAAAACAATGCCACAGTCGACAATATTGCTGCCCCCGTGTATATCAAAAATATTGAAAAAATTAACGTATTGTCAATCATGCCCCATGCACCTGCTACTTACTCATTAAAATTATATGTTAAATAAAAAAAATATGCCAGCCTATAAGCCGGGTTCTGTCAAGTGTAGTCATCTATCTTGAATATACGTCGCCGCATATTTCTAGCAACCTACCCGAATCAATGTGAGAACAAACACATGTAAATAATTACGTTGATTCCTATTTGGTCTTGCTCCAAGTGGGGTTTACCCTGCCACTACTGTTACCAGTAGCGCGGTGCGCTCTTACCGCACCTTTTCACCCTTACTCAATAAAGAGCGGTTTATTTTCTGCGGCACTTTCCGTAGGACTTGCATCCCCCCAGGCGTTACCTGGCACTTTAGTTCTTGGAGCCCGGACTTTCCTCTGTATTAATACAGCAACTACACAGCTGGCACTGAGTAAACATAACACAAAAACTCAAAAATTACAATAGCATCAATCCTTATTTTTCAATTTAAGACAAGCCTGATAAACCTTAGTATGAGACATGTCAGACAGCGAAGCAGCCATTTTAGCAGCATCTTTCACAGACAAATATTTCAATGACTCTGCAAGAAGGTCATTTAAATTCAGCGAAAAACTTGTGTCAGGCTCAACAGCAACAACCTCAACCCCTGCCACAATCAAAACCATTTCACCCTTTATCATTATCTCCCCAGAGGCCATCATTACCAACATTTCACCTAATGACTTCCTGACAATCTCTTCATGAATTTTAGTGAGTTCCCTAGCTAAAACAGCCTCTCTTTGTTCCCCAAAAGCTTTTGCCAGGCTAGTTATTGTCTTTACTATCCTATGTGGGGCCTCGTAAAAAACCATAGGCTTAACTTCAGACTCGAGCCTATCGATCTCGGTTGCTAGGAGTGATTTTTTTGTAGGCAAAAAACCACAAAAAACGAACCTACTAACATCAAAGCCAGCAACACTTAAAGCTGCAATTAATGCGCAAGCACCTGGAACCGGAGCAACTTTAAACCCTCCAGACTCTACCCTACTTACCAACATAGATCCTGGATCATGAATAAGAGGGGTCCCTGCATCACTGATAAGAGCAACATCCTGCCCCCCACCAAGCACCACTAGTATCTTGTCAATAACTTTGTGCTCATTATCCTTGTTAAGGATCTGCATTTTAGTATCAATGCCAAAACGAGACCACAGCTTCATACCCTGCCGAGTATCTTCTAAAGCAACCAAGCTAACATTTTGCAAGGTGGATATGGCTCTTTGGCTCATGTCCTGCAAATTTCCTATCGGAGTTGCAACAATAAATAACGTAGCTGTCATACTTAATACCTAAAGAATAAAAACACAATTCTACACTTAAAAACAAAAAATAACTAATATCTAGGTTGTTTAACTTATCAAGCTAAGTTATCTTAGTAAATACAAAACATGCCAAGGAAAACTTATGCGAAAAATAGCAGCCACCCTTATAACAGCCATACTATTATCATCATGTGGGCCAAGCATGGAAAATACTGAGGAACAAGGGCTTGTGAAGGCATCAATTCAATCCTCATACAGCCCAACTAAAACAAATAAACTAATCCAAAACGCCAAAAACACCCAAGACTCAAATGAAAGCAATGACAGCCTAATTTTGGCGTTAGATTCTTTAACAAGCCAAGCACACATAAAACAGGCAAAAACAATATTAAAAGAGCTAAATAGAGTCGAATTAAACCAAGAACAACAACATGCTGTAACGTTAATAACTGCAAAAATATGTATTATAGAAAGTAAAAACAGGCAAGCTATAACAATTCTAAGCTCTGCCAACACAAACTTTAACTTGCAACAACATACTGACATTAAAAATTTAATTTTAAGTCAAGCATATTTAAACACAGGAGACATTGAAAGATTCATAACAACAACTCTAAAGACAAACATACTAAGTGATGAAGATAAAAATTCAAAAATAATAGAGTCACTTCTAAATTTTGATCTAAATTCCACAGAAAAGCTGCTAAAAAACACAAATAGTAATGATGTAAAATCATATATAGAATTAACTAGCATAATAAAAAACCAAAAACAAAGCATCACCGAGCTAGAGCAATCACTGCAAAAATGGCAACAACAATACCCAGAGCATATTGCAAACAAGATAATAGATACAGGCAGCATGAAAAAGCCAAACAGCATTGCCATATTACTACCATTTGATGGCCCTCTAGCCAAAACATCAAACAATATATTGCAAGGAATACTTGCCACTTACTATTCAAATTATAAATCACAAAGTGAAACACCGAACTTGATAATTAAAAATACATACGACACCTCGTTTAAAGAAAAGCTTGGTGAAATTACAGCAAAAAACAAAATAGACTATGTAATTGGGCCTATTGATAAAGATGAAGTTAACAGCCTTACTGAAATAAAAAGTGATACCACCATAATAGCCCTGAATAAATCTGAACAGGCACAAAACAACATTTTTAATTTTTATCTATCACCAAGTTATGAAGCAAGTGACATGGCAAAAAACATACATGACAGAGGCTATCATAATGCATTAATAATTACGACTAACAACACCTGGCAACAAAAAATTGCAAACAAATTCTACAGCAGCTGGGAGCAACTAGGCGGGGCTGCAAAACTTACGCAGCTTGATGAAAACAGTGGTTTTGCATCCGCATTAAAAAGCTCATTCAGCATTGATAAAAGCGAAGCAAGAGCGCAAAATTTAGAAAAAATTATAAAGGAAAAATTTAAATTCATACCAGCCAGAAGAAATGATATAGACATGATATTTATTGCAGCAAACCCCAACGACGCAAGAGAAATAAAACCCCTACTAAAATACTACTTTGCTGGAGATATTCCAGTATTTGCAATTTCCACCATATACAACACCGGCTCCAACTCATATAAAGACAAAGACCTTAATGACATAGAATTCATGGACTCTAAATGGCTTGTGAACTTTGACCGAGATAAAAACCTAAAGCAAAGTCTGCAAAAAATATGGGGAGAAGACTTTCAGGTGCAAAAAAGATTATACGCAATGGGTAGTGATGCTTATAAATTAACTATGAATATAGCAAAAATGAAAAAAGTAAAGCATAGCATTAGTGGCGCAACTGGAAGTCTATCAATAAATAATGAAAATAATATAGAACGAAAATTAGATTGGCTAAAATTTAAAAATGGAGCACCGAAATAAAGCTATCAAGTTATACCTCTGGCATAATAGCCGAGATGCATGCAGAATTTTTTTTAAAAAGGCAAGGTTTAACAACTATTACCAGGCGATACCAAAGAAAAACAGGAGAAATAGACCTGATAATGAACGACAATTGCCACCTGGTTTTTATAGAAGTAAGATACCGAAAAAGACAAGACTATGGTAGTGGAGTAGAAAGCATAAACCATACAAAAATAAGCAAAATAGAAAGAACGCTACAGTGTTTTTGTAGCGAGAACAATATCATACAAAAAAACTTAAGAATTGATGTAATCAGCATGTCGGGGAATATAATAAAACCCAATATAGAATGGATAAAAAACATTAACTGATAAAACATATAAATAAACTGCAAAACCACTACCCATCTATTATAGTTTGTTGTTATAATGATAAAACTTATTACAAGAGGATAAGTTTATGTCACAAACAATTGAGAATGAAACACATAAATCAAAAATTATAAACAGAATAGTAAATAACTTCCAAAGCAGCATAAATGTTAAATCAGCATCCTTATCTGCATTAAAACAGCCAATAACAAATGCTAGTTTGAAAATATATACAGCTCTACAAAATGGCAACAAGGTTTTATGCTGTGGAAATGGCGGCTCAGCGGCTGATAGCCAACATTTTGTAGCGGAGCTTGTAAATAGATTTGAAATAGAGCGGGAGCCCTTAGCAGCTATATCCTTAACTACAGACACATCCATACTAACGTCAGTTAGTAACGACTACTCATATGACCTCATCTTTGAAAAACAAGTAAAGGCTCTAGGGCAAGAAGGCGATATATTATTTGCAATAAGTACAAGTGGCAATTCTAATAATATTATTAAAGCAGTCCAAGCAGCAAAACATAAAAAAATGAATGTAGTATCGTTAAGTGGCAACTGTGGTGGAGAGGTAACCAATATTCTTGGCCAAACAGACATTGAGATTAGAGTGCCGTCGAATGCAACAGCAAGAATACAAGAGACCCACATTTTGGTGATACACTGTATTTGCGATGCGATTGACTGGCAGCACACACAAACTAATAAGGAAGGAAGCGAATGAAGAGAATAATATTAGCGATACTAACAACAACTCTAGTTATATCATCCTGCGCTCCTGTTTTAATTGCAGGCGGTGCTACAACCGCATATGATGAGCGCACACTATCGACTATTTATCAAGATGAAGGCATATCTCATCAAGCCCTAGGATTAATAAATGAAAATGAAAAATTCAAAGACAGCAACATAAATGTTATTTCAATAAATAACATCGTCCTCCTAGTTGGGCAAGTACCAAACAATGAAACTAAAGAGCTGGCTGAAAAAGAAGTGAAGTCAATACCCGAGGTTAAAAAAGTTTACAATCAAATAACTATAGGCAAGCCAACAAGCGCATTAACAAGGTCAAATGATGCTTGGCTTACAACAAAGGTAAAAACAGCGATGTTAGCTGAAAATGGCATGCAATCAACCCAGGTAAAAGTACTAACAGAAAATAGCGTGGTATATTTATTAGGAATAGTCACAACTGAAGAGGCAAATGTAGCTGTAAACGTTACAAAAAACATAAAAGGTGTTAAAAAAGTTGTAAAGCTATTTCAAATTAAGAAAGAAACAGTCAAATAGGAACATAAATGGAAACTGCAAATATAGAATTTATAAAGCATCTAGCAACATGGACAATACCAGTGCTATATGCAATTACAATGCATGAAGCTGCACATGGTTTTGTTGCAAAACTATTAGGTGACAAAACAGCATATATGCTTGGAAGAGTATCGCTAAACCCATTCAAACACATAGATCCTGTTGGCACTGTATTAGTACCCCTAACCCTGCTATTTTTAGGGGGATTTATTTTTGGCTGGGCAAAACCTGTACCGATAAATGAGCATAGTTTTAAAAATCAAAAGCGCGATGTTGCTATAGTATCATTAGCTGGGCCTTTAGCGAATATACTAATGGCAATATTTTGGGCTTTTATGATAAAACTTAGCTTCTATTTTAAAGAGATAGGATATGAGCATTATATAATATTAGAGGCAGTTGGACGTGCAGGCATTATAATTAACATTGTTCTTGGCATGTTCAATTTAATTCCAATACCACCATTAGATGGCAGCAAAATTATCTACAGCATAATATCAAGAAGAATGTGCTTTTTTTATAGTAGGCTTGAACCTGTAGGTTTTTTAATAATTCTAGGCCTAATAATATCTGGGCTACTTGGGGAAATATTAGGCCCAATGGTAAATACTTGTTATGCTCTTATTTATGACTTGGTGTTTTAAATTACACCCGCCCATAAATACTTGGCTATACCACACTCTGAACATTCTAAATAATTAATAACAGCATGAATTATCAAAACAACCTAGGTGGTTGGATTGCGACGTCGCTGCGCTACTTAAATAAACATTAGATCCTATGGTAGAACTTGTTATTCTCTTATTTGTGCTATGGGTAAAGTTTTAACCAGTGTCTGTGAAAGTCCTACCGGACTATACCACGCTCTGAGCAATCTAAACTATCAAGAATAGCTTGTATGCGAATATCTATACTGCCTATTTCCTGCTCTATAGATGCGACCGCTTGAGAAACTGTAAAGTTGTTTCTGAAAATAATTTTATAACAACGTGAAATATTAGATATTTGATCTTTAGAAAATCCGCGGCGCGCCAAACCAACTTTATTAATACCAGTTACTTTTGGTGGATTGCCAACTACCATTGTGTAAGGCACAACATCCTGAGTCACCATAGCTCCTCGCGACAAAAAACTATGCATTCCAATCTTACAAAATTGATGAACAGCACAAAAGGCACCTAACACCACAAAATCTTCAATTTCAACGTGACCTGCTGCAGCTGCGTTATTTACGAAAATTGTTTCATCTTTTATGATACAATCATGGCCTACATGTGCGCATGCCATAAATAGATTTTTATTACCTATCTTTGTAAGGCAACCTCCAGCAATATCACCACGACTTATCGTGACATACTCATGAAATGTATTATCATCACCTATCTCTAAAAATGATGGTGTATGTGAGTAATTCTTAACTTGAGGATCACCCCCTATTGAAGCAAACTGATGAATTGTATTATTGGCGCCCAAAGTAGTATTTTCTTTTATAACTACGTGAGGCCCTATTTTAGTACCCTTTCCTATATTTACATTTGGCCCAATTATAGTCCAAGGTCCTATTTCCACCCCACTTTCAATATTTGCAGATGGGTCAATTATTGTAAGATCACTTATACTCATATTTATTCCTTAGCTATCATAATTTCAGCACTACAAGCTAAAACATCGTCAACAAAACTTGTGCAACTAAATTTCCATATTTTACTTTTCTGCTTTATCACCTCTGATTTTAATAGCAGCTTATCACCAGGGATAACTATTTTCTTGAACTTAGCATTAGATACTCCAGCCAAAAAGAAAATATTGTTTTCAGCATTAGGCAATGATTTCATAGCTAAAATTCCAGATAGCTGGGCTAATGCTTCTACAATCATAACCCCTGGCATAATAGGTCTCTCTGGAAAGTGCCCTGTGAAATATGGTTCATTAAAGGTTATGTTTTTATACCCCTCTATATACTTATCTACTACAAAGTCATCCACTCTATCTATCATTAAAAATGGGTATGAGTGTGGCAACATTTTACTTATATCATTTATATCCATAATATTAATTAATCTCGCTCCAATTTAGTTACTCTTCTAGCTAGTTTATATAATTTTTTATAGCATGCCAAATTTCTATTCCATAATAAATGTGGCAAAGCATTTTGTGATGATGAGTAAATGCCAGGCTCACCTATGCTATTTTGGACAGAGCTTCCACCTGTTACAACAGTTTTATCGGCAATACTTATATGCCCATTAATTAAGGACCCTCCCCCTATCTGACAATAACTACCAATTTTGGCACTACCTGCAATCGCAGCTGCGCCTGCAATTATTGTATAGGAGCCAATTTCAACATTATGGCCTATCTGAATTTGGTTATCTAATTTAGCGCCATTTTGGATTATGGTATTTCCTAGAGTACCCCTGTCAATACTAGTAGCTGCACCAATATCTACATTATCACCTATCACAACCGCACCTAAATGCTCTATTTTTTGCCACTGCCCAGCCTCAAACGCATAGCCTAAACCATCGCTACCAATTATGCTGCCGCTATGGAATATACAGTTAGAGCCAACTTCAACATGATGCATTATTGTAACATTTGGTTTTAGCTCTGTGCCCACTCCAATTTTGACATAATCGTCAATAACACAGCCAGCTCCAACACAAACACCAGCAGCTAGAACCACATTATTGCCAACAACGGCATTAGCACCAATAACCACATCTGGGTCAATATCACAACCATCTCCAATAACTGCACTGGCAGCTACGCCTTTTAAATTTGGCTCATATGCAAAATAAACTGAAATTTTAGCTAGCACAAAACGCGGATTAGAACTAATTAATTTAACACCTTGGTAATGTGCAGCATCGGCAGCATTTATTATAACCGCCGCTGCGTTTGTTGCACAAAGCTCAGGTAATAATTTTTTGTTCTCAAAAAAACTCAAGTCATTTGGACCAGCATCTTCTAATGATGCGATATTTGTTATTTTTATATCAGAGACACTGCCAATCAATTCCAGCTTAAATTGCTTAGCTATTTGTACTAAAGATAATGTTTTCATATCTATCCCATACAAATATCCCAGGGTATACCTGGGATATTTAAATTACAAAATTATATTACTTACTTAGCTTAGATTTTACTTGCTCAGTAATATCAAAACTTTCTTTAACGTAAATAGTGCTATTTTTAGGTACAACTAAATCATAATGATTTGTCTTTGCCAAAGTAGTAACTACAGCAGTAACTTCATCAAGAATAGTTTTCATAGCATTATCTTGCGCTGTATAAACTGACTGTTGAAATTTAATTTGGCGCTCTTGCAGTGCTTTTTGCTCTTTTTGCAAGCTTTCTTTAGCTTTTGCAAGTGCTGTTTTAGTCATAACAGTAGCATCAGTTTCAATCTTTTTAGCTTTTGTTTGAAGCTCAGTTTGAGCTGCAGCTATACTATCATGCTCTTTGGCAAATTGTTCTTCTAAACCTTTACGCATAACATCCATTTTTGGTGAATTATCTAAAATAGCATGCATGTCAACTACCGCAATTTGGTTTTCTGTAGTACTAGTAGTGGTTTGCGCCAAAGCAAAAGGCAGATTAAAAAGTAAAACACTGCTGAGTAACATGCTCTTAATATTCATAATATCTCCTATTAATTAATAACATTAAAAAGTTTACAAAAATAAACTTTTTAATGTTAACATGATGGAATTATACACACAAGTTTATTGTTTTAGGCTGAGATTATCTCCATTGCCTTTACTCGCTTCATTTTCACCACCTACATTAACCATTTGAACTTGAGCATCACCTGGTTTTTCTTGTAATGCAGCTGCTTTTAAAGTTGTTTCAACCCCTGAAGGACCGAACCACTTAACATTTTCTTTCCAGGATTTCATCTCAACTTTAGCGTCATCACTTAAATTAGATACAATTGATTTTGGTAGATAAGCATCAACATGCTTAATCCCACGACCTCCAACAGTATTGCGAGCGGACATTTTAGCATCATGACCAGTTTTAATAATATCTGATGTTATTTTTGCCATTTCCTTTATGTCAGAACTTTTAGGTATTGGGAAAAACTGTTTAAACAAAAAAGTAGCTGCTGTGAAAACCACACCAACTGCAGCAACTGCTATAAAAGCCGGGCCAGTTACAGGCAGAGAAAAACCCACCATAGCTAACAAAGATGCGCCAGCGACAACTGCAACAGCCAAACCCACACTAGTTAAATATGATCTGTCTTGCATGTTTGGCATATCACCATTATGTTCCTGTTGAAATTTTAATATAGCATTTTTCATTATTAAAACTGCGCCGGTTCTATCTTTGCCCTCCTGACAACCAATATCAGAAATATCAAAATTAAGACCTACATTAATACTTTGCAGCGCGGCAACATATGTATTATTTGCATTAGCAGGGAATCGATTAGCCCTAAAATCAAAAGCAATAGCTGTAAGTGCAACAGCTGCAGCAGCAATAGCTACAGCTCCTAAAAGTGGCAGGCTAAATGGTAGCGTAATAAATGTAGTACCTACAAATAATGCAGCCATAACTCCTGCTGCTAAAATAGATGCATAATAAAAGTTATTACGCGCCGAAAACACCCCACTACCATCATATCTTTTATATAAAGTGTTCAAAACAGCACCTGAGAACAAAAAAGTCCCAGAAATTGCTAACACAGTAATAAGTGGGGCTGGAGCAAAGACCCCTAATGCCACCAAAGATAAAATAGATATAGCAGCCAAAGAGTTAAAGACAATATTACTATATTGATGCTGGCTAAGGCGTGCATCTATTGCTTTATTATACTCTGTGTTAACCTTCTCAAGAAGCTCTATTCTTTTCCCTATTTTTTTTTCATCTCCTCTTTCTTTAGCTGCTTTCAATTTATCGATTACATCTGTAGTTTTTTTATTTATATTCTCTGTAAAATCTTTATTCTCTTTCAAATTATAATCTTCAAACATAGCAAAACCACTTTGAATAGCTATGTTGTTATAATAGGCTGTAATTTTATCAATTTTAGCCTCTGTTGCTGCCTTACGCGTCATATCAATAACTTTTGTATCGCGATCCATAATATTTATGTCACTAACAAAAGTTGTTAGATAAATATCTTGCTTTAAATCTACATCACCTAAATATTCATTCTTTTCGTCTTTTAAATAATCAGAAATTGCGCTTTTAGATAAACTCTCTATAGATTTTTTGGCAATCTCAATTTTTTCATCATTTGATAAAGAACTCTTAAGAGGCACATGAGAGCCATGCGGGGCACTAACTACCTTAATATCATATTTATTATTTTCAGAGCCTTGATAACTAAGAGTAGTAACATCAGCTCGTAAATTTGTAGCACCAAAATAACGAAACATTGCTGGAATATGAAGCTCTTTTATTTTATTTTCATTACCAAGGCATAACTCATCTAACTTTTCACCTAGAAATAATGCCTGCCACTTTTCTAAGCCTCCTGGGGGATCAGTAACAGCACTAGACTCTTCTTCCTTAACTTCTTCGACTCCAACTTTTCCATTACCTTTATACCAATTATAAATTTCCACGAAATTGTTTTTATCATTATTAGGCGCTATTATCTCACGCTTAAAAGTTGTGGTTTCTTGAATTGTTTTTGAATCTGTAAATGTATCACTATCTTGGGAGCTTGTATTTGAATATTGATCTGTTATGCCTTCAACCAACGTCATAAAATCGATGTCTTTAACAAACTTAACATCCCCTTTTGCCAGCGCAAATTTTAACTGCTCAAACTTTGCTTTAGTAGTATCATCTAGATTCAACTTTGCTTTAACAGCATTACCTGGATCACTGTCTAGGCATATAGCCACTACTCTAGCTTTAATATTCTCTAATTGCTGCTTTCTGTCTGCAAGTGCAACCTGACGCTCGTCTACCTTATCATAATGATTTTCTGGATGGACTGTAGGCCCTTTCATAAGCAGATCTCCTGTATTAGAAGTATATATTATAGCTCATAACTGCAAAAACACGGCAGTCATCGCGTAAAAGAGCTTGAATAGCACAACAAATATCCGGGTCTTTAGTTAACACCCGTTGATATTGAAAATGCGAACACATCTTTCTTATCATCAGCTCGCAAGTGAACAGGAAAACCTAAGCTAAATACAAGGGGTGCAATAGATGTGCGCCACTGCAGTGAAACCCCTGCAGAATAGCGTAATTGGTTAAATTCAACTTTATCATTGAAAACATTACCAGCATCAAAAAACACAGAAAAACGCATATCTTCATTAAAACTTTGTGGAATAAGAAAATTAAAGTTCTGTGATAATAGAATATTGCCACCAAGTGCATTACCTTCAGATCCACTTGGCAAAGTTCCAATAGGACCTAAACTATTTGATTTATAACCACGTACAGTACCCAATCCTCCAGCAAAAAAGTTTTTGAACCATGGAAGATCACCATCTTGATTACCAATTCCATTACCATAACCTAAACTAGTATGTGATAAAAAGGTTAAATTTCCAAAACTAGAGATCCTCATTAATGGTTTGTAAAAACTCCCATTATATACAACTTTATAATACGCCAAAGTTTCATTATTGTCGTTGTAAGGCAGAGCAACATCTGCGACAAAGTTATGAGTTTGGCCAGAAGTAGGGAAAATATATTTATCTAACGAATTATACCCCCAACTTAAACTTAATTTTAGCTGATTAAACCTATCGCCATACAATGCGGTGTAGTCTGTAATCTGAGTTGGAGTATCGTCAAAAGTTTTTATCCTGCTATGCTCAAAACCAATGCTAGTAGATAATCTGTGATACTCAGCCACAGGAATACCAAAACCAAACCCAAAACCATAGTTATCAGTATGATATTGGCTTCCATTGACTCTATTTGGAGTGGTTTCTCTATAAAAAACGTTAACATGAGAACTAACACCATCCTGAGTTAAATTTGGCCAAGCATGGCTCATGTTAAAACTCTTCTCAGCTTCAGATCGATTAAAGTCAAGTGACATTGAATTACCAGTGCCTAAAAAATTATTTTGACTAAAGTTTAAGCCATACAAAAAATGCTCAGTATCAGAATAACCAACCTTCCCTGTCATAGTTGATGATAAAGACTCCTCTACTTTACAATTTACATCTACTAAATCAGTATCTATAACTGATTTAGGGTGACAAATAGCGCTCTTTAAATAACCCAAATTTTTTAGCTTCCTTGTCGACTTATCAATATTAATTTGATTATATATAGCCCCCTCATACTGACTAAACTCATGCCTTAATACTTTTTCATCAGTTACATAATTTCCGCTAAAGTTTATATCTCTAACTGTATACGCCTTACCTGGCTTAACTACAAAAGTAACATCGACCAAATGTGTTTTTTGATCAATCTTACCAAATTCAACACTAACTATTGCGCTAGAATGTCCGCTGCCGAATAAATATTTATTAATACTGTCTACCGTCTCTCTTAATTTTTTACGAGAGAACACATCTGTTTTCTGTAAACTTATTATTTTTTTAAGCTCTGCCCTATTAATATTTTCATCTGAATTTAAGCCAATATCTTTGAAATGATATATGGGGCCTTCAAATAACTTTAAAACAATATCGACGCTTTTTTTATCTTTACTAAAGCTAAGTTTATCATCCAATACCTTGAAGTCCATATAACCATTGTCGTAATAGTAATTATTAATAGTAGCTAAATCATTATCTAGCTTAGCTCTTGAATATAAGTTGTCAGATAGAAAAAATGAAAATAAATTTGTGCTAGTTAATTGCATTTCTTTTAAAATAGTCTCAGTAGCTACATTCTTATTACCAATTATAACAATGCTATCGATAACTGTCTGGTCACCGGGGGTAATATTTATATCAAGGATTGCATTATCCTTATTCTCATTTCTGATAGATGTTTTAACTATTACACTATTGTAGCCTTGAAATTTATAATATTCAGTTAACATGTTTTTAGTGTTTTTTACCGATGCTTGGCTTAACGGCTTACCAACAGCAAGCTTATTTTGTTCATAAATTTGTTGTAGTTGCTCACTTTTTAATATTTTATCATTACCTTCTAAATTTATACTACCTAAAACTTGCTTAGGAATTACTTTTATATATAAGTTTCCTTCCTTGTAATCAATACGCACATCATCATAAAACCCAGTACTATATATTTTTTTAATGTTTTCTGTTATCTGCTCGTCACTTACATCCTGACCTTCTTTAAATGACAAAGACTCTAGCACAATATCTTTGTTTAAACCGCTACCTACAACAATAATGCTCTTTACCGGCATAGCTACAATGCTAGATGCCAAACAGACCAAAACTACTAACTTACTAATTTTTCTAATCATATTAACTCAACCCTTAATTTAACTCGGCATAAAAAATAATAACGCAGCTAATACAGGTGCTGCAGCAGTCAAACTATCGAATCGGTCTAACATACCACCATGCCCTGGTATGCAAGAACCACTATCTTTCACAGCAAAACGTCTTTTCACCATGCTTTCATATAAATCGCCAATTACCGCAAATAAAGATACTATGATCGCTACGAGAATATACTCTAATAAGCTATATGAATCAAAGTCAAAGAAATAATATAATAATGAAGTCGATGCCGCAACAACTATTAGGCTTCCTAACAGACCTTCTATTGATTTGCCAGGGCTAACCGCAGGCAAAAGCTTATGCTTACCTAAGTTCATACCAAACAAATAACCACCTAAATCTGTTGACCAAACCCATACAAATAATATAACCAAGTACTCTATGCCAAAAGTTCTTATAATAACTAATGTCATAGCCATGGGCACCAACAACATAATGCCATGAGCTATATGAGTTATGCGTGACCATTTCAACCCTGGCGTTGGATGTTTTACATAACAACCTAGCATAATAAAAATAAGCGCCCACCAAATTAAACTGATATAAACAAGCCACCCACAATCGAAATAAACAGCTAAACAATATAAAAGCACACAAATTGAACTAAAAATAAAGTTATGTGCAGTCTTTTTTGTATATAGATTACTCCACTCAAAAGCGGACGCAGCTAGCATCATCCCAATCAAAACATAAAAAACTTGTATTTTTACAAAAGTAACCCCTGCAACAAATAATAAAATAGCGAATGATGATAACATTCTTTGAACAAAATTAGTCATATTCAGTTTCCTCAAGTAAACCATAACGCCTATTTCTGGCTGCGTAAAAATCAAGTGCTTCAGTCAAGTCATTAACTGAAAAATCTGGCCATAGTTTTTTTGTAAAATATACTTCAGTATAGGCAAGTGACCAAAGCATAAAATTGCTAACCCTATACTCCCCTCCAGTTCTTATTAACAAATCTGGATCAGAACCACATAAATTATTTATTTTGGTAGAGACTAAATTTTCATCAATAGAATCTATAGAAACATCCCCATGAGAAACTGTCCTAGCGACTTCTTTAACAACCTCAGAAACTTGCCATCTCCCACTATAATTAATCGCAATAAGAACCGTAATGACATTATTTTTAAAGGTTTTTTCAGAAGACTCCACTATAAGATTCTTAAGTTTTGTTGGTAGTTTTTCTAAATCACCAATGAATTTTAACCTTATATCTTTTTCTAAAAAGTATTTTAATTCTTGTTCAAGAATTTTTTCAAAAAGTTTAAGCAAAAACACAACTTCTACTTTAGGCCTATTCATATTTTCAGTACTAAATGCAAATAAAGTTAGCTGCTTTATATTTTTGCGAATTGCTTCATCAATAATTTTTTTTGCAACATCAACGCCTGATCGATGCCCATAAACTCTAGGCAAATTTAATTTTTTTGCCCAACGCCCGTTTCCATCCATTATTATTGCAATATGTTTTGGGATAGACATTATAGTTAAATCTTAAGTAAATCCGCCTCTTTTGCGGCTACTTGTTTGTCAATTTTAGCAATAAAAGTATCGGTAACTTCCTGAATGTCAGACTGAAGACGACGATCATCATCCTCTGTTATCTCTTTACTTTTAAGAAGATCTTTTAAACCTGTAATAGCATCCCTTCTGATATTTCTTACAGAAACTTTAGTGCTTTCACCAGTACTTTTTGCAAGCTTAACAAAATCTCGGCGTCGCTCCTCGCTTAATGGAGGCAGTGGTATTCTAATTAACTCTCCTTGTGAACTAGGGTTTAAACCAAGATCAGAAGTTATAATTGCTTTTTCAATATCAGCAATTAAATTTTTATCCCATGGAGATACAGTAATAGTTCTTGCGTCCTCAGCATTTACTGAAGCAACCTGTGCAAGTGGAGTCAACGTTCCATAACATGAGACCTTAACACCATCTAGCAAACTTGGATTTGCTCTGCCTGTTCTTATTTTACCCAACTCACTCTGCAATTGATCCAATGACTTTTCCATTCTTATTTCTGTATCTTTAATTACTTCGTTCATCTATTCTAATCTCCTGTATTATCAACAGTAGTACCCTCATCACTACTTATAATTACATTATATAATGAATTTGGCTTGTTGATATTAAAAACTCTAATTGGGATATTGTGGTCTCTACACTGACAAAATGCTACAAGGTCCATAACACCAAGCTCTTTCTTTAGAGCCTCATGGAATGTCACGTGCTTATAAAGCTTTGCATCTGGGTTGGTGGCAGGATCTTTATCATAAACACCATCGACACTAGTTGCTTTTAAAATAATATCAGCTCCAACTTCAATGCCACGTAAACTTGCGGCAGAATCGGTTGTAACCAGAGGGTTCCCCGTTCCAGCTGCGAATATAACCACCCTACCTTGATTTAAATGATGGTCAGCTTTGCGCCGATCATAATGATCAACTATTCCACTCATAGGTATTGCGGACATAACTCTAGAAGCCAAGTTGTGCTGCTCTAAAACATCTCTTATAGCAAGAGCATTCATTAGAGTTCCTAGCATACCCATATAGTCGCCAGAGATCCTATTTAAACCAAACTTTGATAGTTCCTTGCCTCTAAACAAATTACCACCACCGACAACTATACCAAGCTGAACACCCATACCTATAACGCTGGACATTTCTTTGGTTAGCCTTGTAAGAACAAGTGGATCAATACCAAAATCAGTATCACCTGACAAAGCTTCACCACTAAGCTTTAAAATAACTCTTTTATACAAAGGCCTTGCTTGTGACATGCTCATCTCCCTGAGAATCTACTGTGTAATTTCTCCGTCAGGACCTGACATCCCTATTTCGTATAACACATAAGATAATACTTTAGATTTATGTTGATCGAGGTACTGGCTAACTTTTTGTTTTGAATCTTTAACAAATACCTGGCCTAGTAATGAGTTCTCATCAAGAAACTTGTTTATTTTACCCTCTATAATTTTAGAAGCTATCTTTTCTGGCTTTCCAGATTCAGCTACTTGTGCTGCGAATATTTCACGCTGCTTGGCGACATCATCGCTAGGGATACCATCAGAAGATATAGCTGTGGGCTTCATAGCAGCCGCATGCATAGCAACATCTTTTGCAACATCAATATTAGCATCTGATAGCTTTACAATCACTATTATTCTACCACTATGAGAATAACTAGCAACGCAACCTGAATCTGCATGAACAGCATAGGCTCGTCTAACTTGGATATTTTCACCAAGCTTCGCAATCATTATTTTACGCATATCTTCAACAGAATTTTCACTGTCATATTGCAAAGATAAAAGCGAATCTGCAGTAGTTACTTTGTGAGACAAAGCTAGTTCTGCCAGTTTCTCACCAAAACCTTTAAAATCATCTCCACGGGCTACAAAGTCTGTCTCACAGTTAATTTCAACTATTGAAGAACCCATATTTTCTGCATCACTAACTGAAAACAACAAACCCTCATTTGCAACACGATCTGACTTCTTATCAGCTTTTGCCGCACCTGATTTTAGCAAGTTTTCTTCAGCCAAGACCATATCTCCATCAGCTGAAACTAAAGCTTTTTTGCACTCCATCATACTTACCTGAGTTTTCTGCCTCAGTTCCATAACCATTTTTGCTGAAATTGCCATATTATACCACCTTTCAATTATTTTAAGAAAAACATTTTACAAATTACGATTACTTATCTTTAGTACTCGTTTTCTTTGCAACTTTAGCTGTACTTTTTTTTGCTACTGGCTTTGCTGCTGGCTTTGCTGCTACTTTTGCTGCTGGCTTTGTGTCAGCGGGTACAATCTTAGGTTCTTCAGTCACTTTTTTTGCTTTTTTAATAACTTTAGGCGCAGCTGAGATAGATGGCTTTTCTTCAGAAACAGGCTTGGCGCTTTCTTTCTCATCATTTTTTACTGCCAACTTAGCAATGTCACCATGGCTATCAGAAACAACTACTCTTTTAGAAGGACCTCTTCCAAAAGACTTAACTGATTTCTCTTCCTTTTCTTTAGCTGCGTTAGTTACAGCCAACTCTTCTGCCAACTTAGACTTACTTTTGCTAATTGTAGCAGACAATGCACTCAAGTAAAAATCTATTGCTCTACGAGAGTCATCGTTACCTGGAACGGGGTAATCTATACCTTCTGGAGAACAATTAGTATCAACAATACCTATCACTGGAATACCCAATCTCTTTGCTTCTGCAACAGCTATATTTTCAGAACCAATATCAATAACAAAAATAGCATCAGGAAGAGAAGACATGTTCTTAATACCACCTAAACTGTTTTCTAGCTTAATTTGTTCACGCTGCAGCGATAACTTTTCTTTCTTAGTTAAATCATCAGGTAAACCACGCTCTATCTGCTCACTCAATTCAATCAATCTTTTTACAGATTTTTTTATGGTTTTAAAGTTAGTCAACATACCACCTAACCATCTTTTGTCGATGTATGGCATTCCACAATCAGACGCATGTTTTTTTACTATTTCTTGTGCTGCTCTTTTCGTGCCAACAATTAAAACTTCACCTTGGCTGTAGACAGTTTGTGAGGCGAAAGATAAAGCCTCTTCAAATAATGGCAATGTTTTTTCTAAATTTATAATGTGTACGCCTTCTCTTATACCATAGAGATAAGGGCCAAAAGCAGGACAGCCAAAACGTTTACGATGTCCAAAATAAACACCTGACTTAATCATAGCCAGCATAGATACGTCATTCATAATATTCTCCAGGGTTATGCCTCCACCTTATTTACAAAAAAATCAGCTGATAAATTCAGCCAACACCCTATTTTGTAATCAACGCAAGGTGTGCGGGGTTAAATAACAAGTAGATAAACTACACAAATGTCAAGAATATAGCATAGAAAAAAATATAACACAATGCATAAGGCTATGTTTAACTAAATAATTATCATCTTTAAAACAGTAAAAACATTATTGCAAATAGCTTAAATAGCAACTAAAGTAGGAGTGTCGTGAAAAATAAAAGGGGAATAAGCATGATAAAGACCAAGAGTGAAATTGAAAAAATTAAAATCTCAAGCCAAATGGTAGCTAAAACACTAGAGATGGTAGGTCATCATATAAAACCCGGAATATCAACAGATGAAATAAATCACATATGCCATGAGTACATAACAAAAAACCTTGAAGCAACACCAGCCTGCCTCAACTACAAAGGATTTCCAAAATCAATTTGCACATCAGTAAACCATGTAGTTTGCCACGGCATACCTGGTCCAAAAATATTAAAAAGTGGTGACATTATTAATGTAGATATAACCATCGAGAATGATGGCTATCATGGCGACTCAGCAAAAATGTTTTTTGTTGGCAAACCCTCTGTGCTTGCATCTCGACTAGTAAAGGTAACTCAGGAGTGTCTACAACTAGGGATAGCTCAAGCAAAACCTGGCAACACCTTAGGTGACATTGGGCACGCAATCCAAACTCACGCAGAAAAAAACAACTTTTCTGTAGTTGAAGAATATTGCGGGCATGGCATTGGCAAAACCCTACATGAAGAACCACAAGTACTTCACTATGGCAAACCAGGACAAGGCATGACTATCAAAGAAGGCATGGTATTTACCATAGAGCCAATGATAAATGCCGGCAAAAAACACAATAAATTACTAGCTGATAACTGGACTGTAGTTACAAAAGACAAAAGTCTGTCAGCGCAGTGGGAACATACACTTGCCATCACTAAAAATGGCGCTGAAATACTAACAAAAAGAAAAGAAGAAAATACTTAGAGTAAATAACTCTATTATCTATATTCTGCAAAATTATCTTAGGCACCAGCACATCCAACATTCATTGCAAGATCAATACTATTTAAAATATCTTTAAATGCTTTGTACCTGACATCAGTTTCTTTATTTTGATCAGGCTTATCATCTTTTTGTGATTGCGCAATGTTAGAATTAGAATAATTACAAAGATCATCACAAGTAACTAATCTTGGTTCCTTCCTTTTAGCAAAACTTCCAACTAAACCCAAGTATTTAACTGTTTTTCTTGGGTTATTTTCTGTAGATTCAACTTTTTTCTTAAAGGCTTCCGAAGCAACCGCATTAGTGTAACCAAGGCTTGTTAATATTCTACATGTAGTTTGTTCATCAGGCTCTTTCATATCAATTTTACTGAATCTGGAGGTAAAAGCACTATCGGCCTCTTGCATACGTTCAAACTTGTCAGTAGCACCAATAATTCTAATTTTTTTCTGAGAACTTTTACTTCTATCTAAATAAGGCTTTAGTGTATCTGATATAGACTCTTGAGACTCGCCTCTTCTACAAGACAACATATGAACCTCATCGACAAACAAAATAACATTATTTTCTTGCACATATTTTAAAATACCCTGTACCTTTCTCTCCATTTCACCTACGAATTTAGTTCCAGATTTAAAATCAACGTGGCTTAGCTTTATTATTTTAACATCTTTTAAATTGGGATACTCCTGGCCACAATCACCTCTTGCAATTTTATAGGCCAACTCTTCAACTAGAGTGGTCTTGCCAATACCAGCTTCCCCAGAAATAATAATGTTACCTTCAGACACTGCGCCGGCAATTTCTG
>JABJPE010000016.1 GCA_018664045.1 Legionellales bacterium
CCCTAAAAATTATTTGCTTAATCTGGCGGAGAGAGAGGGATTACTCGTATCTTCCTGATACTCGCCCTACAGGTGCGCTGCGCTTATACAAAATTGCTCCAGACAATTTTGCCGAACCCAAGGGTTCTCATCCCTAAAAATTATTTGCTTAATCTGGCGGAGAGAGAGGGATTCGAACCCTCGATACGCATAAACGTATACTCGCTTTCCAGGCGAGCCCCTTCAGCCACTCGGGCACCTCTCCTATTCGATGGTCTATACTACATAATTTTTAAACATTCTTACAGCTTTTTTTGTTATTTCATGTTCTTTTTCAGAAGGATTACTCGTATCTTCCTGATACTCTCCCTACAGGTGCGCTGCGCATATTCAAAATTGCTCCAGACAATTTTGCCGAACCCTCGATACGCATAATGGAAGACCTTTATTACTGGAACACACTCTAAATGATAATAGGAAAGACATTAAAACTCAAAAAGTGATATAATCCGATCTTTAAAGCTCGAGGACAACTATGCTTTGTAATTTCTCTGAATACCTAAAAAAAAATAAAATATGCCCTAAGGACCTTAAGACTCTCAAAACAAACGCTAAGCTCTGGGTGACCATGGTCACACCAGAGATACTGTATTATCAAAATCAACTTCCTTCTGAAGATGTTAAAAGATTATTAATAACCCCAGAAAATAAAAACCGCATACTTAATCACATCAATAAGCTTTCAAACAACATAGAATTAAGCAAATTTATCGATAGTTCAGATAAATATTATAATACTTTAATAAATGCTCTAGATTGTATTTTCCAAAGGCAATTTCAGCACAACCCATTAGAAAAGCAAAAACACTTCTACCCTTTTAACAAAAATCATTCGGGTGTAGCCTTGCAATTTCATATTGTTGACCATTCTGATACCATCATCAATGAATCCATCATCAAAGCCCAGAGTACCATCGGAAATAAAAAAAATAATAGCCAAGGTCCAAAACTCACATTTATCGACGAACTCAAAAAAAATCTGGAAAAAACAGAAGTTAATTCCCAGAATATCATTGACCGACGAGATCCACATGCAGAAGACAAGTTTTTCAGTGAACATTATACGACAATGATTGATCATATTGTGAAGTTCTCAACAGAAAACCCTGGGATAATAAGGCACCCCACAGATGAACTATCACTAACACACCTAAGTGGAGCAAGGGTTGAATTCATTCTCAGCTCTTCAGTATGCGGAAGTTGTCAACATTATTTCAGAGCTCTTCGTCATGCACTAAATGATAAGAAAATTTTTATACCCATCGTTATATATGCAAAATCAGCAACAAATACAACAAATGTGAAAGATTCCGTCACTTACATTGATATGAGCGCAAACTATAAAATGCAAAATTTTTCGTGGAAAGAAACCGACATAAAAGTGGAGAGAGAACAAAAAAGATTAATAAACGCGCAAGAAGGCCCGTTGAAGGAAGACATCGAGGAGTACAGCCATTTTGAACAACTTGGAAGATCAGTCCTCCCACTTTTGCAACTTAATAAATCATTGGCAACAATGTTTTGGAAGGTGCTGGCTAGTTATCGAGGGAGCTCAATTTATTTCGAATGGCTCAAGGAATTTACCGCTCGCTTATTCAATTTATTTGAGAAAAGAACTAATCCAAATGAAAACTTTTTTAGAGACCTACCTGTTGGGCCAGATAATTGCTCAGATATACCTCCAGATGTTTTCAAAATCATTCATTCAAAAAACTTTAAGCCCGTAGGTACAGAACAATTGATGCCAGCAAAAGAAGCATTTTTTCTAATATTGTTTGGCATCAGTGACAATGAAAAATATGAGCCATTAACGTACATCGAATATCTATATTGGACTTCTTTTGTCGAGGCAGCTCAAAATGGAAAATGCACCATAGGATTAGGTAAAGATCAGAAAATATTTTCAATAGAGGACTTCTCAAGCATTGCAATTTTCGTTAAAAAATTTGAAGGATTAATCCCAGATGAAAACCTAGAAAACCTCATTAGAAAAGAAAACAACATACCGCCAGACGAGGATCTTGATCAGGGGTATGAACAGAATGTACAGAACAAACCTAACTAATGCAAATTATTCAATAAGGCCTGTACTATAACCATTAGCTTTAATCAAAGATGCAAGCAAGACACATCTAGCCCTAACTCGCTTTTCGCGCTTGCAACCCGAAGTTAGAACAGCCTAGGGTGCGAAGAAGAGAGGGATTACTCGTATCTTCCTGATACTCGCCTTCCAGGCGCGCTGCGCTTATACAAAATTACTCCAGACAATTTTGCCGAACCCTCGATACGTATAAACGCATACTCGCTTTCCAGGCAGCCCCTTCAACTACTCAGGCACATCTCCAATTGTATCGATATAATACACTGCTTTTTTTGTTTTAAACTTTAATCTGAAGCCTTAACATAGTCAGACCCATCATGCGCACTAATACACAAACTAACTACCCTATCTACAGCATCAAACCTGGCTAGTGATTTAGCCGCACCACAAACCTTATAATATTCTTGTGGATTTGCAAACCAATACATTAATTTACCCGCTATCTCAGTAGACACATTTGGTGTATCCTCAAGCGTACAACTGGCAACACCTTGATCAACCAAATATAAAGCATTATATAATTGGTGATTATTAGCACACCTAGGGTTAGGTATCAAAATACTAGGCTTTGAAAATGCAAGTAACTCCGAAATAGTCAATGCTCCAGCCCTTGAAATCACTACATCAGCCCACTCATAAGCTCTTGCCATATCATCAATAAAAGACTCTACATAGGCATCCTTGTCACTTATGGCATACCTTTCCCCTATTTCATCCTTATTTTTTTTGCCAGTCTGATGCCAAATTTTAAAATCTTGGCCAATATTGTCAAAAGCATCCGCAATAATATGATTCATTGCAGCAGAACCCCCACTACCACCTAAAATCAACACCTTCATAGGAGATGCTAAATCAGATGTTTTTGGTGGTAATTTCTTGCCCGCAGCTAAAATATCTCGGCGCAGTGGATTGCCTGTGTAAATAGCATTCTTTTTATTGAAAAAAGTATCCTTGTAGCCAGTCATAACCTTATCTGCAAATATAGATAATAACTTATTCGCCTTGCCAGGAATTAAATTTTGCTCTTGAATTAATAATTTGCGTCGCTGTAGCCAGGCACATAATCCCACCGGAACCGTAATATGACCACCAAAACCAACAATCACTTTTGGATTTAGTTGCTTTAACTCAAACCACATATTATAAATAGAAATAAATAATGGCATAAAAATAAACGCCTTCTTCAAAAAGCTGCCACCATACCAACTTGGGCTTTTCCGTACTATAAATTTAATTTTATGCTCAGCCGCCACCTTTTCTTCTAAACTACCAGCTTGGCCCAACCAACAAACCCTATAACCAATATATATCAAATCCAAAGCAACACTCAACGCAGGAAAAACATGCCCACCAGTACCACCAGCTACAATTAAATAATCACACTTTGGCATTCTTAGACCTCCTCCTCTTTGTACGACCAGACTTATAAGAGCCATAACTATTGTTAATAGATAAATTAAAATGTACTGACTCATGATAAACTCTAAGTAATAATCCTAAAACTATACTACTAACTAATAAACTACTTCCACCATAACTTATAAATGGCAAAGTCAAACCCTTAGTCGGCAAAACTCCTATATTAACGCCAATGTTGATAAAACTTTGAAACGCCAACCAAAGCGCTAAACCATATGATAAATATGCATTAAAAACCATATGCTTCTTCAATGAATTTCGACCAAGGTGTAATACTCTCGCAACTAATATTACATAAAGCATAATAACTAAAACACAACCAAAAAAACCCAACTCTTCACCTATTACAGCATAAAGAAAGTCCGTATGCGCCTCTGGCAAGTAAAAAAGTTTTTGCACACTATTACCCAACCCAACACCAAAAAGCTCCCCTCTGCCAAAAGCCATAAGCGCCTGTGTCAACTGATAGCCACCTTTATAAGCATTATTCCAAGGATCAAGGAAATTCAGCACCCTCTCAACTCTATAAGGCGCAAAATATATCAATGCCGCCAACATTAATAAAGCTAATACCACAAGAAAACTAAATTTTTTCAATGGAGCACCAGCAAGAAACATCATGCCAAGTGATACCACAATAATTACTGCAGTTGCACCAAAGTCTGGCTCCAAAAGCAACAAAGCAGATAACAGCCCCAAAACAATCAGCG
>JABJPE010000017.1 GCA_018664045.1 Legionellales bacterium
GGGGTAGTAAGGCAAACTATCAACAAGCTATTTCCAAAACCAATAACAGCTGTTGTTGCAATATTATTAACTGCGCTCAGCTATAACAAAATGCCATGGCACTGGTTTATCTGCGCAACTACTACAATTGCAACTAGCACATACATTTATGATCGTACCGCAAAAAAACATGAACAGTATATGCCTGACAATTTTACTAAAGCCATTCTTAATATAAAAAACATCATTGAGCTTACGCTAAAAACGACTATAAATAATCCCAGCACAGATATAGAATTCAAAGAAACAGCGTACAACTTACAAAGTTTAAAAACAAAATTAAACAATATTGATGACTGGCAAAACACACTTATATCCCATATATTTATTGTAAATTTAACTGTTATATGGTGCAAATTATTAGGTGCATACATCAATTTTTTTGCAGCGACTATCACAGATAAAAACATAAATTTAAATTTCAGGTGCTGCGTATTATTAGTCGCTGCAAGCATGCCTGCCATGCTTATAAGAGCCATGCTCAAACTAAGCAACACTCCCACTCAGTTTATAGAGAAATATAATAGCAGCACTCATTTATATGAAAGGCAAATAACATTAGTTGCGGTAGAGATGCATGATATTAATAATACTGACGAAGACTATTTCGTTTCAGATACCCCTGAACCCACACACAACCCGCGACCAAATGCCAATACAATATAAAACTACAAAAGAACTAACAATAGGCTTGCTACACAAAACATTCCCATCATTAGCATGGCCCACAATAACTATTAGCTGCTGTTATATAGTGTCTTTTTTTACGCCAAATATTAGTTATCATCTGTTACTAAGTACTGCTATAGCTATAAGCAGCATAGTTTTAACTCGTCATAATTTAAAAATTCATAGCCATTTCACACCTTTAATAACAGGAGTAAAGGCCCTAAACTTATTAAAAAAAACACTAACTACCCTAACCGATGAAGAGCATCAAGAGCTATTAGAATCATGCAATTTGGATTTAGAAAACACCAACAAGAAAGATTTAACTGCAACCTATACACTACTGCTTATCTTTATCACAATTCCCACCGCAATTAGCCAAATAAATTTTTGTATTTTTGTATTAAATCAATATGAAGTAGTTGGCGCCATAATTGCAGCAAATATACTTCACGTAGGGACATTTAATCTACTTACAAATGGCTTAGATTTTAGCAGCTACACTAACTCCTATAAGCGTATAAAGCATGATTTTAAATCAGCAATAAATTTAAATGGTTCCATAGATTGGCGTGAATTTTTAGCTCAAGGCATGCCCACAGACAGCTTAATACTTTTAAATAATGTTAAAACTGAAAGTATCGCTGCATCAAGCCATAGTTCTATTCTGCGACCACCTCAGCCGAGTCAACCCTTGCTAAAGTAACTCCTGTTTGGCCTTGGTACTTGCCATTACGATCTTTATAAGATGTTTGGCACTCTTGATCTGCTTCTAGAAAAATAAACTGAGCCACGCCCTCTCCAGCATATATGACTGCAGGTAGTGGCGTAGTATTAGAAAACTCTAGAGTTACATGGCCTTCCCACTCAGGCTCTAATGGCGTAACATTTACTATAATGCCACAACGAGCATAAGTGGATTTACCCAAGCAAATTGTCAAAACATTTCTAGGTATTTTAAAATATTCAACTGTATGCGCTAGGGCAAATGAATTTGGCGGGATAATACAGACATCTGTAGTCTTTTTTATAAAACTTGATTTATCGAAGTTTTTTGGATCAACAATAGTAGAATTTACATTGTGAAAAATCATAAATTCATTTGCACAACGCACATCATAGCCATAACTAGATACGCCATATGATATTTTTTTTTGCCCCTGACTTTCTTTAACCTGCGAGCTAACAAATGGTGAAATCATATCATGTTTTTCAGCCATCTCAGTTATCCAAGCATCAGATTTTATACTCATATTTTCCCCCAATTATAAATTAAGCTTTGCGCGTTAAGATACCGACTCATTAAATTTTCGCACATAATCTTGGGGCCGTAAAGATAGTTGTGCACCTATTTTTATCCCTATGACCGCATAAATATCAGCCAATGCTTTATTTGTAGAAACTGCCGGAGACCCGTTATCAGATCCGGCTCTGATTTCAGCCAATAATGGCACTTTCCCAAGCAATGGCACTTGCTGGCAAGCTGCAAGCTTAGCGCCCCCTTGCTCACCAAAAATATTTTCAATCTGACCACAACTAGAGCAAACATAACCACTCATGTTTTCAATAACTCCAAGCACAGGAACTTTAGTTTTAGCATACATTTGTGCAGATTTTTCGGCATCTATATATGCAATATCCTGTGGCGTTGTAATGATCACAGCAGCGACTACCGGTATTTTCTTTACCAATGTTAAAGCTACGTCCCCTGTTCCAGGCGGCATATCAACCAAAAGGAAATCGAGCTCTCCCCAAGAGATATCATGCACTAACTGTTCCAAAGCACGGCTTACCATGGGGCCACGCCATATAACAGGATCATCTTTAGTCATAAAATAACTTATTGAGGCAGTTTCCAGACCTAGCTTTTTTACAGGATGGAGGCCTGACGCACGCGCCTTTAAGTCATCTTGCGTCACCCCTAGCATAGTAGGCTGACTTGGCCCATGTATATCGGCATCAAGCAAGCCTACTCTAGCACCAAGCTGCTGTAGTGACAGGGCTAAATTTAGCGCAACGGTCGACTTCCCTACCCCACCTTTGCCTGATGAAATAGCTATTATATTCTTGATAGAATTTTTACCTTGCACCATATTCTCAGTTTTATGCGCAATAATATTACTATTTATTTTAACTATGATTTTATTATTTTCACTAGTAGCAATAGCGTTTTCAATATATTGCTCTAATTCATTCTGAACATCCCCAAGAGCGAAATTAAAATCAATAACTGCAGTAATAATATTATCTACATCAGTAATTTCACATTTATAATAGTTTTCATCTATTTCTAAATCAAACTTAGAGATAAAAAACTTAAGTATAATTTTGTTTATAATGTCTAGCATAATATTAGCCCTGAAAAAATAATAATAAATAAAATAATAACACTTTGTCTAAAAAATACAATAGGATAAAATCATTCTAAAGACTCATCAAATAAGAAGACAGCATGTCAAAAGGGGGCATGCAACCATAGTGGGCCGCGAATATTCCAGCTAAAAACCCAAATAAATGGCCTTCCCAAGAAGACCGATCACCGGTAGGTATCAAAGAAAACAAAATACTCCCAAGATAATAAAAGCTAACCACACCAACTATCAAGCTAGAGATGTTTGCAGCATAATAACCTTTATACATTATAAAGCCCATGTAACCCATAATAAGCCCGCTAGCCCCAACGTGGATAGAATTCCTTCCAAAAAGCCAAACACCAAGCCCACCCAAAACCACTATAGTAAGGGTGGCGCAAACTGTTTGATCTAAGCCAAAAGTTAGCATAAAAGTTAGCAATAAGAAAAAGGGGATTGAATTAAAAAATAAATGATTAAAACCGGCATGAATAAAAGGCGCGAATAGTATCCCAAAAAGACCAATTGGATGTCTTGGTATAATACCTAAAACACAAAGAACATTATTAGCAGCTGAATTTAATATTTGTATTATCCAAAGCAAACCTATCACCCAAGAAACCTCAACAGCCCCTGCTTTTATTGCATCGATAAGGTCTAATAACTGCGTTATAATAGAGACATCTTGATTAAAGATAACGGACATAACAACTTCCTGTAATAAACATTAAAAATCATTTTAAATAATCAGGTAAAAAAGAGCAACTAAAAAACATATACATAATCACGGTAATTTGCTTACAAAGACAAAACATGCTATATTTAGCTACAATCTTATATTATTAATTTACGAGGTAAAACATGAATTTTAACAAAAAAATAATTTTAATTTTAGCATCAGCAACTCTAGTTTATGCAGCAAACAGTGGACCAACATTGATAAACGAAACCAATTGTTCGATATCAATTAATATAGAAAAAACATGCGCTGGTGCTGTTATAGGAAAAGCTAATATTGGTGAAAACGAAACATATAAAATAAAAAACGCTTATGAAGACGAGAACCTCGAATATAACCGTAAATTTTGCTTAACGTTAAAGCCAAGCTGCCAAGACACATTAATTCAAGGTGTCCAAACTATCTCGCCTTATTTCCATGAAAAGTGTGTGTTATCATACAAAGATGGTGGTGATGGCATAAAAAAAACGTATATTAGCAGCGAATGCAATCAACCTAGCAATTAAGCGTTTAAATAACACTTAAAATATATTAGAATTATATGTTATTTGAACAAAGAGAAGGAATAACTTAGAAAATTGAATATGGAGAACGTTAAATGTTGAGGACTTTTGCTTTTACAATTACTATCATGTTAGCTACCATTGCAAATGCACTGCCAAAGCATAGTATTTCTATAATCAACCACACAGATATTGATGTAAGCTACGTTGCAGTAAACAATCAAACCGACTTAGAGTATAAAGATGCAGATGGCACCATAACATACACTCTAAAACCAGGTGAGCAAGCAATTTGGCCACCAGCTAATTCAGTGAAAATATTTGAAGAAATAAATTCTAATACTATAGATATGCGAATATGGGAGCGTAACTTGCCGCTGCTGTTACAAACACTTAACAGGTTAAGTTTAAATGATGGCTGCGCTATAATTTTAGATAAAGTTGATCGAAGTAAAATTTTTGGCCAACTTCAATATACTTTAACTCCATATTGTCATGAAGAAATACCATCAGAATTCAATGATAGCAATGACATTAACGATACTTCTAATACCGAAGAACAGTAAGCATTATGACTGAAAAAGCATTTATAACAACAGCATTAATTTATGCAAATGGACCGCTGCATTTGGGGCACATCGTAGAGCAAATTCAAGCCGATATATGGGTTAGGAATAAAAAAATGCAAGGCGTGGACTGTGTGTTTATCTCTGGTGATGATGCACATGGAACGCCTATAATGCTAAACGCTGCCAAGCAAGATATTACACCAGAAGAAATGGTAAAAGCCATCTATATAGAACACAAAAATGACTCGAAAGATTTTTTAATCAGTTATGACTATTATGGTAGTACCCACAATGAAACTAGCCAAGAAATAGTTTATGACATTTATGCCAAATTAAAACAACAAGGGCTAATAGATTCCAAAAATATACTTCAGGCATACGACGAAACTAAAGGAATGTTTTTGCCAGATAGATTTATTAAAGGATCTTGCCCTAAATGTGGCGCAAAAGAACAATATGGTGATAATTGTGAAGCATGTGGAGCGACATATAGCCCTGTTGACCTTATAGATCCATATTCAACACTATCGAATACTAAACCTACAACAAAAGAATCTGAACATTATTTTTTCAAATTAGGCTCAATGCAAACACAAATTGAATCATGGTTAAGTAGCGCTCCAATACAATCTGCAGTAGGAAATAAATTACAAGAGTGGCTTAATTCATCATTAAGGGACTGGGATATATCGCGAGATGCTCCTTATTTTGGCTTCAAAATACCAGAAACTGATAATAAATACTTCTATGTATGGCTAGATGCTCCCGTAGGCTACTTTGGAATATTAAAAAATTATGCGGATACAGCTAATGCTAATATTAATTTTTCAGAGTATATCAACCCAAATAGTGAAATAAAAATGTATCACTTTATCGGCAAAGACATAACTTACTTCCACGGTCTATTCTGGCCTGCAATGTTATCTGCAGCAGAATATAAATTACCAGAATCAATATATGCTCATGGTTTTTTAACTGTAAACGGCAAGAAAATGTCAAAATCTAAAGGGACGTTTATAACCGCGCGCGAGTATTTAGATAAACTGAGTCCTGAGTACCTACGCTACTATCTAGCTACACGCCTTGCTGACGGCGTTGATGACTTAGATTTAAATTGGGACGAGTTTGCTACTAAAATAAATTCAGACTTAATTGGCAAGGTAATAAATATCGCAAGTAGAACAAGCGGTTTTATTCATAAAAAGTTTAATGGAAAACTAGCCTGCGAGCTTGATGACAAGGATATAATAGCTACTATGCTAAAAGCTAAAGATACAATAATACAACATTATGCTGATCGCCAATATAATCTTGCAACCAATAAGATTATGCAGCTAGCCGACAAAGCAAACCAATATATAGCCAATAAAGAACCATGGAAGCAAATAAAAGACCCTAAAATGCATGAACAAGTACACCAAGTATGCACAACATCATTAAACATGTTTAAAATAATTATCACTTACCTTGCGCCGATTCTTCCAGAGACCGCGAAAAACAGCATGAGTTTTTTGAATATAAATATCTTAGACTGGCAAGAGATAGACAACATATTACTAGACCATGAAATAAAACCATACAAACATTTGCTAGCAAGGGTAGACCAAAAGGATATCCCTGCAAATAACATCAGCTAATTCTAATCATGAACCAAGTAATATTAAGCAAGAAAATAAACTGCATACTACCACAAACTCAATGCCAGTTATGTGATTATCCTAGCTGCCTGGACTATGCAAAAGCAATTGCAAAAAATGAAGCTAATATTTCTAAATGTCATCCAGGTGGGATTGATACTTTAAAGAAAATAAGTGAATTAACTGGGCAACCATGGCATGAATATGAGCAAAAAGTTAAAACCCAGTATAAAACTCCATCGGCTGTTACAATTGATGAAGAAACGTGCATTGGCTGCACAAAGTGCATTACGGCTTGCCCAGTTGACGCTATCATCGGCAGCAGCAAGCAAATGCATAGTATTATTACAACAGAGTGTACTGGCTGTGACCTATGTATTCCCGTTTGCCCAGTAGATTGCATAATAACAAAACCTACAGATAAATCTAAACACAATACCAGCTATCTTCAAGATAGATTTATTGCAAAAACAGAAAGAATAAAAGCCAACAACTTAAATAAAATTCAAAAACATAATAAAAAAAAGCTAGGGGCTACAACACAAAACAAGCAAGAAATTATAAAAGCTCGTCAAGATGCTATTTTAGCAGCTTTATCTAGGGTTAAGGAAAAGCAGGGCCTATGAATAAAAGTGATTATCAAAAAATTTTCACAGTATTGAGAGACGAGAACCCAAGTCCTACAACTGAACTTAACTACACCTCAGACTTTCAATTATTAATTGCCGTAATTTTATCAGCACAAGCGACAGATATTGGGGTTAATAAAGCGACAGCTAAGCTATTTGAATTAGTTAAAACACCAAAGGACATGATAACTCTTGGTGAGAAAGGCCTAATTGAACACATAAAAAGCATTGGCCTTTATAAAAACAAAGCTAAAAACGTTATCCAAACTTGCTTAATTTTGGATAATAAGCACCAAGGGAAAATACCTCAAACCAGAGAAGAATTGGAATCTCTTCCAGGGGTTGGGCGCAAAACCGCAAATGTTGTTTTAAATACGGCATTTAACTTTCCTGTAATTGCAGTTGATACTCATATATTTAGGGTTGCGAATAGAACAGGGATGGCTCGCGGCAAAACCACGATTGAAATTGAAACAAAACTTACAAAAAAGATACCGAAGGAATTTCTACAAGATGCGCATCACTGGCTAATTTTACATGGTCGTTACATCTGTAAAGCCAGGGCACCTATATGTAGTGAATGCAAAATACAGTCACTTTGCAAGTGGCCGAAAAAAACTAAGATGTAATAGCTTGCTGCTTTGAGCTAATTAAATCTTCAAGCCAAAGTGCAAAAACCTCCAAGTCATCTATACCTGAGGCTTTGGCAGTTATACACCACTCACTTAAAGATTCATATATTTCATCAAAACTACACTTCTTTCTTTTACATATTTCTTCAAGTTTTTTTCTAAACTCATATACAACTTTCAGGTTTTCACACCTGTCTAAAAGGTCATTTAGAAGGCGGGTGTCGGATATTGTGATAGATGAAATTTCTTTAATCAAAAGTCCCTTGGCCCTCGGAAAATATGATTTTATCTTGTTTGCCTTAAATACCGGCTTAATAACGCGACTACAATAGCGCTCAAACAGCTGTATTTTATTATACAAAACATGCTCAACTAAGCCATTCTTTGTACATTCCTTAGGTCCTTCAAGATCGGGAATAGTTCTTTTTACTGTAGCCAAGCCAAGTCTCGACAAGTTTTTAATTATAAACCAGCCATAATCGAACTCATACCACTTCACTGATAATTTTGCAGAAGCACCGTATGCATGATGATTATTATGCAACTCTTCTCCACCTATAAGTATGCCAACTGGCACGATATTACGAGCATTATCACTCACCTCAAAGTTTCTATAGCCAAAGTAATGCCCTACGCCGTTTATAACTCCAGCTGCAAAAAAGGGAATCCACAGCATTTGAATAGCCCACACTAGTAATCCCAGCACTCCAAACAACATAACATCGACAGTAAACATTATCAGAAAACCATACCTATGATAAGGAGTATATACATTGCGTTCTAGCCAATCATCTGGGGTGCCATGGCCATATTTTTCAATTACCCCAGGTTTTTTTGCTTCTTTTCTATATAGACCAACGCCATTAAATAACACTTGATTAAGACCATATATCATTGGGCTATGTGGATCTTCTTGGGTTTCTGATTTAGCATGATGTTTTCTATGAACTGCGACCCAATTTTTGGTAGTCATGCCGGTTGTTATCCACATCCAAAAACGAAAGAAATGACTAACGCTAGCATGCAAATCTAATGCTCTATGTGCCTGACACCTGTGCAAGAAAACCGTAACACCTATTATAGTTATATGTGTTAAAGCCAAGGCTGACCAGATAGCACAAGAGAGAGAAGCGTCTAAAAATCCATACCACATATCAAAACTCACTTTATAAGAAGAATATTCACATGTTATCAAGAAGCATAAAATGATGCAAGGAGCTCAACAAAAAACCTCTGGGAAACATCAATTATCTTAAAGTTATTTCTATTAATTTTTATATTGCTGAGAATCATCAGTATTAATGTTTTTTTCATCAGAAAAAGAATTGCCGAACATTTCTATATCAGCAAAAAAATCTAGGTGTAGCCCATGACGCTGTAATTTAGGCGGCAACAAGCAGTCGCTCTCAACATTGAAATTAGTAGTGAGATTAGGAACTATCCCATCAAAATCTGGGAAAGCACCAGCTTCAATAGGCAAATCAATACCGCCCATATATAATCCAGATTGCTGAAATCCAGGGGAAGGAGCGTCATCTGCAAATATCCCATAATTTATCATTCCTGGCGAACTTGGCAGCGGTTTTGGTGCAATAACTTCATCATACTCTTCTTCAAAAAAACTGTCTGAGCGATATCTTACTCGTGAATATTTATCGCTTTTCACATCACTAGTTCCGCAAAGAATTACAAATTCTAAATCTTGTGGCAACAATGAGAATCTAACAGCCTCAGAATAAGATTCTTTTGCCAATCTTACAACCTCATCATCACGACGATATTCAAATGGTAAGTATCCAAGGCACATGCCATTTATTTGCACTAGCTGCATAATATATTCGCGATCAGCCAACAAATCTGGGTGAGCGAACTGAGCTGCTGTATGATCATTAAAAACAGCATATGCTACTAAAGATCTATTTTTTTTCACATCACTACCCGCAAAGCTAAGAATGCTAGGGCCATGCCATGCAGTTGAAAGAAGCTCATATACAATATTAGGATCGTTTTTTACTAATTCGCTTGTAAGATTAAAAGACTCTGACATCTGGGTAGACTGCATATATATTTTTAGCGCTAATGGGTCTTCTATCGATTTTAAAAATACATTTTCAGGTATAATACCAGGCTTAATTTCACTAGAGAGCCCCATAACACCTTTATTTTTTATCCAAGCTAATTTCACAACTTCAGAAGTGGGATTTATTACATAATTAAATGCGAATGCGTTATTAAAAATTGCAGCTTTTTGCACAGCTTCATTTGCCCGCATATCTTCAGCTAGATCCTTTATCTTTAGACCATTCTCACGAACTATTTCTATAGCATCGAGAACGTTGTCAGAATTCTCATAAGAATTTGGCAACATATACTCTTCAAATTGAGCTCTTTGTGCTGTAGTTAAAAACTTTTTTGCTTGTGGCTCACGTAAAAGAGCAACTTTTATAATCTCAAGAGGCCTACTGCATATATGTTCTAGCTCCAGTCCATTATAATATACCGCTGCTGATTGCACATCTTTGTTATCTAGGACATTGTCATCAGCAAATTTTTCAGAAAAAGAGAGTCTCCCTGTGCCTAGGGCTAGTTTAATATTATTCTGAAACTGCCGGCCCACTTGCATTGACTCTAATAATTCCATTTTATTCATAGCTATCTCCTGTTAAAATACATTATTAACTATAATACTGTTTATAACAAACATCATTTATGTTTTATAAATAATGTTTTACTACTTTAATTGAACGCTATATAATTAGAGCTAAATAAGCTTTAAATAAAGTTAAAAAATCTTTGTTTGAAACATTCAACTAAAATCATTAAACCACAAATAGGCACAAAGCATGGTATCATCTCTACTCGGAATTTATTCAATACTTTATAAATTTAAATTTTTTACAACTAACTTATCTGGACGCGACAATATTACGCCCTACCTGCTATTTGCAGCTGAAAATGGTGACATTAAAACTGTACAAAAACTAATCGATATGGGTATAACAGAGAATGTTTTTTTTCGCGGATACAGGCCTCTATATTTAGCTGCACAAAATGGTCACACAGATATATGCAATTTATTACTAACCCATACCGCGATAACCTGCCTAGACGAGCATATTATTAAAACCCTAATTGTAGCTGCACAAAATGGCCACAAAAATATTCTAGAGATCCTACTTAACAAAGTAGAACCAAATAACGAAACATTAATGCAATGTGTTTATATGGCCGCTCAAAAGAACCATACTGATGTAATCTTTTACCTATTAAAAAATTATGAAATAGATCTAGACTCTAGTCTCTTTGTGATTTTGCTACCAATTATATCAAATAGCAATATGGATGCCTTAAAATATATTATTAGCAAAAAAGTAGATTTAAACAAATGCTTCAATAATACACCAATTGCAAATTATGCAGCAAATATTGACAACTCTGACATATTGGCAACATTAATAAAAAATGGTGCAAATGTAAATACAGCAGATTCACGTGAAATAACCCCTATCATGATTGCAGCTTACAACGGGAACTATGAGTTAGTGAAATTATTAATAGAATCTTTTGCTGATATAAATAAAGAAGACCTTCATGAAAACTCACCACTATTTTTGGCAACAAAAATGGGACACCTAAAAGTAGTAGATCTGCTCTTAGAGCACAAGGCCAACTTCAATTTATCTAGCGAAGGCGGAATACATCATGAAAGAGAATCACTATTACATGCTGCAGTAGAAAACAACCGACATGAAATACTAGAGCTATTTCTAAAAAAAGATGCTGACCCAAACCAGACTAATACAGGGGACAAACCACTTTTATACTTGGCTGCCGAGCATGGTCACAAAGATTCAATAGATATACTGCTTAAGTACAACGCAAACCCTAAAAAAGCGATGTTTCATGGCAAAAGCGCTGGCCAAATAGCTAGTGAAAATGGGCATAGCAAAATTGCGGAACAATTGGGAATGCCAGTAGCCCCCACCAAAAAAGCACAATCCACACAAAACATCAGCCTTAAACCAGGCATAACACTTTTTCATACCGATAAATATAAGCCTAAAGAACTAAAAGAAATAGGACAAACAGCATCTGAAATGATAAAATTTATGCGCTAAAAATTAACATATCAATTGCACACCAAGGAAAATTTCAGGTAAAATGATATGTTTTGTTAAGGGATAGGGATTTAAATGCCAGAGCTACCAGAAGTAGAAACAACATGCAGAGGAATAGAGCCTCATAGCCTAAATCAACAAATTAACAGCATAACTGTTAGAAATTTCAGTCTTAGGTGGCCGGTACCAAAAAACATTAATGCTCTCATTAGCGGCCAAACTATTGAAAACATATCTAGAAGAGCCAAGTATATATTAATCCATCTGACTAACGGCACATTAATTATGCACCTTGGAATGTCAGGTAGACTACATGTTTTAAAGAAACATGAAGAAGCAGCCAAACATGATCACATCGACATAAATCTAGCAAACAATATATGCCTCCGCTACAATGACGCCAGAAGATTTGGCTCACTCCATTGGACCACAGATGCGCCTCATGAGCATTTCTTGCTGCGAAATTTAGGAATAGAGCCTTTAACCGATGACTATAATCATGAGTTTTTACTTGAAAATTGCAAAGGCAGAAAAACAAACATCAAGCAATTATTAATGAATAATAATATTGTGGTTGGAATTGGCAATATTTATGCTAGTGAAACATTATTTCTTGCAAAGATTAACCCACAACGCATGGCTAGCTCAATAACCATAACTGAAGCAAAAAACATTGTTAAGTATAGTAAAGATAGGTTGGTAGCTGCCATAGAAAGTGGCGGCACCACTTTAAAAGACTTTTTAAGTGCTGATGGCAAGCCCGGCTACTTTCAAAATAAGCTCAATGTATATGGTAGAGCCAACGATAATTGTAATTCCTGTGGGGATTTGATTATAAAAATAGTTCAGGGGCAAAGGGCAACATTCTTTTGCGGCACTTGTCAGCCAGAATAATATTACTTTTCAGTAAGTTTTTTGTATTTATCTAGTAACTGCTCCCTTGATTCTATTACCTCAGGGTCAATAATAATGCAGTCTACTGGGCAAATTTCCTGACATTCAGGCGCATCAAAATGGCCCACGCATTCGGTACATAAGTTTGGGTCGATATCAAAAATCTCTTCACCCTGACTTATTGCTTGATTAGGGCATACAGGTTCACATACATCACAATTTATACAATCTTTTAATATTTTAAGTGCCATAAATATTTTTATCTCTTATACATTTTAGCACATCAGCAGGAACAAATGGAGCGGCATCAGCTTGCACGCGTAATATTTGGCGTACTAATGATGAGCTTATATGGGACAAGTTTGCATCTGCAGGCAAGAGTAGGGTCTCAATATCATCACCAAGCTGCCGATTCATATTAGCCATATTATTTTCATAGCAAAGGTCATCTCCAGATCTCACACCACGAATTATTACATTTGCCCCCTCATCTTTAGCGCAATCAACCATTAAACCCTGATAAGAAACAACCTCAACATTACTAATATTTTGGCATGCCAATTTTACGAGCTCTAACCGATCTTCAGGCTCTGCATGACCTGCAGAAAAACTGACAACCACAACTACACTATCACATAAACTGGCAGCTCTAGTTATTAAATCTAAATGACCAAAAGTTATCGGATTAAAACTTCCAGGAAAAACAGCTCGCATCATAAAACCTCAAACTATATTCTACAGAGCAGAAACTCTGTTTTTAGCATTCAAAACATAACCATCTTGCTCTAAAGCGTCTTTTTTATCAAGATTTTCCCAAGGAAAAACTATATCCTCACGCCCAAAATGGCCGTAGCAAGCGGTTGGGAAATAAATAGGGCGTAGCAAGTCAAGGCTAGCTATTATACCATACGGCGTTAAATCGAAGTTGTTCAGCACCAATCTTTCAATCTTTTCATCTGATACGACACCTGTGCCAAAAGTATTTATCAAAACAGAAACTGGCTCAGCAACACCAATAGAATATGCAAGCTGCACCTCACAAGATGCCGCAAGTCCAAGAGCAACTACATGCTTTGCAATATACCTTGCCATATATGCTGCAGACCTATCTACTTTTGATGGGTCTTTTCCGGAAAAACAGCCACCGCCATGACGTGCATAGCCACCATAAGTATCGACAATTATTTTCCTACCAGTTAAACCACAGTCTCCCATAGGCCCACCAATTACAAACCTACCAGTTGGGTTAATATGAACTTTAGTATCTTTATTTATATATTTAGTTGGCAACGCTGGTTTTATAATATGCTCGTAGACAGCTTCCTCTAAATCTTTTTGCGCCACACCTTCCTGATGCTGCGTTGAGAGCACGATAGTATCTATTGCTACTGGTTTATTATCTACATAGCGAAAAGTAAGCTGGCTTTTAGCATCTGGCAGCAACCATGATAATGTGCCATCTTTACGAACATCGGCCTGTTTTTTTACTAGTTTTTGCGCATAATATATTGGTGCGGGCATAAGTGCAGGCGTTTCATTATTGGCATAACCGAACATTAAGCCTTGATCTCCTGCCCCCTGCTCTTCTTTTGTAGACCTATCTACTCCCTGAGCAATATCAGCAGACTGCTTACCAATTGCAGTCACTACCGCACAAGTGCTTGCATCAAACCCTTCTATACCGCCGCAATAACCGATTTTTTCGACAACA
>JABJPE010000018.1 GCA_018664045.1 Legionellales bacterium
TTATACCATTTAAACTTTTAAAATGCTTTTCTTCTCCTCCCATGTCAGGGTGAAATACTAAAGATGCTTGCCTATAAAAAACATTCCAACCATTCTCAGAACTTATATTAAGGCCTGTTAATATATCGTAAAAAAGTTGGTAACCATGCGCTCCTATTACTTTTAAATTTCTTTTCTTGCAGTAGTATTTGAAGGGATCTAGATAAATTTTCATTGCTTTTTTTTCAATAACATTTGAACCATAAGCCCACCTTGCTTCTTTTTCAATAACATTTGAACCATAAGCCCACCTTCTGTAGTAAGTCATTTCATAGAAAAAGACTAAAAGCACAGGCACAGCCAGCTTCAAGGCGGCATCTAAAAAAGCCCAGCAGACCTGCATTAAAGAAACACTTGCTACTAAAGAGCCACTGATAGCGCCAGGAAAAAGTATTAAAGACAACAAAGTAATGGCATAGCGAAGGCCCAAGCTATACTCTACTCCTCCAGAATAAAAAGTGATAGCAAGGAGCGTAACTGAAGTAGGTAAAGTTATGGCAAAACAATGTAGGATACCAAGCAAGGTAAATGGGAAAGATCCCATGTGTAGCAATGCAAATAATACCACAGATAAAAAGCAGCAACCAATTTTTATCATCATCTCGCTATCATTAGAACTTAACCACCTATGAATGAGCAGGGGTAGGCCAGTAAAAACAAACTCGCTTAGTGAAGCATGTAAATAAACAAGCGGCATTAAAAGTATTACGCCGTATATATATGGCAGAGTCGGAATCCCAAATAAAAGTGTGAGCAACTCAGGGTGATCCCTAAAGCATAATAACACCACAAAACTAGCCTGAACTACAAAAGCAAACAAAAACTTATCCCAATTTGGAACTTTGAATGTTCCAAATAAAATTGTTTGTCCCTTTTCATCAGTACAAAAAGGATTAAAATATATGCCTAATATAAAAATGACAGGTAAAAAATATAGCGATAGTGAAAATGGTGAAGTAAAATAATTAAGAAATCCAAATACATTTGCATAAACTAATATTGAAATTAACCCAACTATGCTTGAAAAGATAAGCGCTGCATTGTGATTAAAAGGCTCCTCTTCAAAAAATATCACCCCAATAGCAGTAATGGCAAAAAATAATTGACTTAAACAAAAAAAAGGTAGAATAAGCGCAGTATAAATACCTAACAAATAGAAAACTATTGAATAGAGCAGAAATGTAACAAAAGAACTAATACTCAACAGCCGAAAGGTTCTAACATAACTATTCTTATATAACAAGCTCTTTTCATAATCAGAAAATAATTTTTCTTGAAATGGCAGGGCAGATGATATATTTAGTAAAAAAAAGCACGATACAAGATAGATATTTAAAAAAATTCCAAAATAACTAAGAGATGCAAAAGCTATTAGCTCTAATATCAATAATATAAAATGGGATGACCGGTAATTAAAAGACTCCTCTTCAAAAAATATCACCCCAATACTCATAAGGGTAAAAGATAATAAAGGTAAACAAAAAAAAGGTAGAATAAGCGCAGTATAAATACCTAACAAATAGAAAACTATTGAATAGAGCAGAAATGTAAGAAAAGAACTAATACTCAACAGCTGAAAGCTTTTAACATAACTATTCTTATATAAAAATTTCTTTACAATAGCAAACTCTTCTTCATTTGCATCCTTTTCTTCTACTTTAGATGACACATCTGCAAAATCTTGCATTGTTGATATTAAAAAAAAGCACGATACAACATAGATATTAGCAAAAAATCCAAAATAACCGAAAATGGCAAGTGGTATTAGGAAGATCATTTTTATGTTCCAGAATATTTATATTTAACCATTATAGATTTTGGTGTTATTTTCCTCAAATCCAAAGTAGCTGTAGTAGAGAAAAACTTATCGGTCTTGGCCATAATAGCCCCTCATAGTTATAATGCTATGAGATTAACAAACCGGCAATAAAAAAGCAAATTTATAAATGCTTTGTTACGTCAAATAAAACACACTACATAATTGGGTAAAAACGAATTTAAACAAGTAAGTTAGCATAAAAAATATCTGACTATTTTTCATGATAATTTACAGAAGGACATACAAAAACCATTTCTTCTTCACCCTCACAATCCATTTGAGGATAAGAATGTTTTTTTGCAGTGTCTTTACTAAATATTCCGCCTCCTGCGGCATGCATAGCCCTAACTAGATAACCATAGGCTTGAGATAACGAGTCACCTCCAGTGTCCACTGGCTTTTCTTTAGTATTGTCTTTCGCAAAAGGGTTCAAGCCCCAGAATAAACAATTGGCACTAAAGGCAAAACTATTAGTTTTGTTGCCCGCCTCACCCTCATCACTTAAGTCACTATCTGGTCCTAAATCTATGCTCGCATCTAAATTATCATAAAGATCCGGCTCATCAAGCTCAGTATCGTCAGCAGGATCAGCATAAGGAGCCTCACTTGAACTAACATAACCACTTAATTTATTAAAGAAACTCACAAAACTACTTTCACTGCCACTCATCTCAAACCCTTGTATTTTTTATTATTAAACAATGTATTGAGGCAAATGTCAAGATCTTTTATAGCCTAGCCTAGCTGCCTTTTGACTTCATATAATGTTATGCCAGTAGCAACAGAAACGTTAAGGGTCGAAAAGTCATCTGACGTTGGCAATTTAATTAAGTGATCACACTTCTTTGCTGTCAAATCACGCATACCCTTTTCTTCACCACCCATTACAATGCCTATATTACCACTAAAATTCATTTCAGAGATGGTCTGGCCTGCTTTTTCAGTAAGACCATAAAACCAAATGCCATGGCCTGCAAGAGCATCCATAGTCCTGACTAAGTTTGTCACCGGATATACGGGGACCATATCAGCGCCACCAGCTGCAACCTTACGCACTGTTTCATTCACCGCTACCGCCTTATCTTTTGGGATAATAACTGCATCCACATTAAAGGCTGCAGCTGAACGAATACAAGCTCCCAAATTACTAGGGTCAACAACCCCATCTAAAATAAGCACAAGCACAGAACCTGATTTACTAGCGATCAAATCATACAAGTCCAACTGAGGCTGTGATGCTGTATAGTAAATAAGGACCCCTTGATGCACAGCATTATCTGTAAGCTCATCGAGCTTACTGGATTTTGCATACTCTATTTCTACAGAGCCCCTGGATATAGCTAATTTATATATCTCAGCGACCCTTTTGTTGTCTGTTTTCTGCAGCAATAACTTTGATACCTTTGCATCCTTTTGCTGAAGCAAAGCACGAGCCGCGTAAATACCATAAACTTTTTTTAATTTCATAATGATCACCTCAACTGTAAATTAACTTGATTAACTTATAAACTCAAGAAAAATAAGGCTATAGCGAATATTTAGCATATATGCATTTACCTTTTAAACTTTAAAAGCTATCATTAACAATAAGTTCGTTTTCAAATAACTAATTTGCAAATAAAATATGAAAAATATAACCAAAATAAGTTTTTTAGTCGCAGCTATAATGGTGCTAAACGCATGCTCAAGCAGCGATGGTGCTCCAAGAAGAAATATAAACTATAGTAATATCCCAGATGCCATCCCTAAAGTTGAAAAAATAAACAAAAGAGTAAACCCTAGCTCATATGTGGTCCGCGGCAAACGCTACTACGTGCTAAGCACAGCCAAAGGATATGACAAAATAGGTACGGCATCATGGTATGGCACCAAATTTCATGGAAAATTAACCTCCACTGGTGAAACATACGATATGACCAGTATGAGCGCAGCAAACAAAGAACTACCAATACCTTGCTATGCCGAAGTAACAAACCTAAAAAACAACCGCAAAGTAATAGTAAAAGTCAATGACCGCGGGCCTTTTGTAAGCAACAGAATCATAGACCTATCTTACGCCGCCGCACAAAAACTTGGAGTGGTAGCCACAGGAACTGCAAAAGTACGAGTTAAAGCTATTGACCCTAAATCACCACAAACAAAAGAGCAGCACCAACAAATACATGTAGCAACAAAAAAAACCATAAAAACCGCTAAAAATAAAACGCCCTCTCTATATTTACAGGTGTCAAACATTCAAGATGCCGGCAGTGCAAAAGAATTGCAAAAAACAATACTGGAAAACTCACTCTTCTTAAGTAAGATTGAAAACAACACCAAAGATAATAAAACATTTTATAAAGTTAAAATTGGGCCTTTTTCGGACTTTAAAACCGCAAACGGGGCAAAAGAGCTGATTCTTAAAAAGAACCTAGCAAAAGAAATAACTTTTTCTTCTTAAATTACAGCCTTAAGTTTTTATTTTTTTCTGTACAAACATACTTTATTTCAGTATAATTTACTGATTATAATTTAGAAACTTACTTGAATATAATAACTATCGTAAGTGTGCGCGCCAATTTGAAAGAGAGGATAAAATGTCAAAACAAAAGCTTTTATTAACAAAATTAATTGTCGGATTAGCGTTAATACCCTGCATAATTTTTGCAAACCCTACAAGTGACATCAAGCAAACCAGCATGCAAAGCATGATACCTGCTGCGCCGCAAGTTAATTCAAAAGCATATATCTTAATTGAAGCAAATAGTGACCAGGTAATAGCAGAAAAGAACTCAGAACAAATACTGCCACCTGCAAGCTTGACTAAAGTTATGACTATGTATATCGCCTCTGAAGCATTAAAAAATGGCCAAATCAAAGCAACAGACAAAGTGCATATTAGCAAAAAAGCATGGCAAGCAGAAGGTGCGCGCATGTTTGTTAAACAAGGATCAAATGTTGAAATAAAAGAACTAATAAATGGGATTGTCATTGCATCTGGAAATGACGCGACAATCGCATTGGCAGAACACATAGCTGGCAGCGAAGATTCTTTTGCTGAAATGATGAATATTACAGCACAAAGACTTGGAATGAAAAATTCACATTTTGTTAATGCAACTGGTCTGCCACACAAAGACCACTACACTACCGCTAAAGATCTTTCAATATTAGCAAAAGCTGTCATAAAAGACTTCCCTGAAGAATACCACATATACAAACAAAAATGGATAGAATACAACCACATAAAACAGCCAAACAGAAACAGACTGCTCTGGAGAAATAATAAAGTAGATGGGATTAAGACAGGCCACACTGACGAAGCAGGCTACTGCCTAATTGCTGCTGCCCAAGATGGCACTATGAGACTAATAAACGTACAACTTGGCGCACCCTCAGACAGCTCTAGAACTAACAACACTCAAGCCGTTCTAACATGGGGCATGCGTTTTTATGAAACTAAGTTAGCTCAAAGCATGTTTAAAAAGACAGCTAAAGTTAGGGTCTGGGGTGGTAGCTACAAATACACACCTCTTGGAATTAATGAAGACTTATATGTAACTGTTCCCAAAGGCCAGGCAAACAATATTAACATAGCTGCTAAAATTGCACAGGACACACACGCACCGATAAAAAGAGGACAGGAGTTTGGCCAAATGGAAGTAAAACTAGGCGAACAAGTGATCATAACAAAGCCGCTATTTACATTAGCAGAAAATGAAAATGGCAGCATTTGGCAAAGATCATCTGATAAAGTTTCTGAGCTGTGGCACAGATATACATCTTAAAAAAATGAGCAACGATAATAGCCTTATAGTAAGAACATATAGTTCAGCACAAAATTATTCTGACATATTTTTGGCTATGCAAAATTTCACAGAAAAACGCCAACATCAATCTGATGAAATATGGTTATTACAGCACAACCCAACTTACACCCAAGGGCTCGCTGGAAAACCAGAGCATATAAAGTCTAAACTACCATTTCCATTAGTAAATACAGACCGTGGTGGCCAAATAACATTTCATGACCCTGGTCAAATAATGTGTTATTTGCTTATAGACATTAAACGCAAAAATCTATCTATAATAGACCTAATAGACAAAACAGAAGCACTAATAATAGCCACTCTAAATGATTGTGGCATTATAGCATCCCAAAACTCAGAGTTAGGCAGAGGCGTTTATGTCGGGCAAAAAAAAATAGCCTCCATAGGTCTTAAAGTAAAAAAATACCGTAGCTACCATGGTTTTGCGCTAAATTTATCTACTAATGCTAAGGCATTTACCCATATAAATCCATGCGGCATTAGCAATCTGCAAATAGCAAACATTCATGATTACGGGAATAACTTTACCCCAGCACAAATTCATACTAAAATCATACAGCATGGCCGTGCTCAATTTGAGTATGATAATATTGAAATTATAAGGGAAACTATAAATGTCTGCAGAACAAAATAGAGTAGCAAGGGCACAACAGAAACTATCTAGAATCCCTGTTAAAATTACGCCAAATCAACAAACACTACCAAAACCTGATTGGATAAGAATTAAGCTTCCTTCAGATGATAAAGTACAGATGCTAAAAGAAAAAATAAAATCTAAAAGCTTAGTAACCGTTTGTGAAGAAGCTAGCTGCCCAAACATTTATGAATGCTACAGCCATGGCACCGCAACTTTTATGATCATGGGTGACAAGTGTACAAGGCGCTGCACATTCTGTGATGTTGCTCATGGGCGGCCAGACGCTCTTGACCCTAACGAACCCCAAAACCTAGCTGAAACCATCCAAAAAATGGAACTCAAGTATGTAGTTGTTACATCAGTCGATCGTGATGACCTTAAAGATGGTGGAGCCACACACTTTGCAGATTGCATTCGCGCAATAAGAGCAATAAATCCAGGTATAAAAATAGAAATACTAACCCCAGACTTCAGAAGACGGCATGCAAAAGCCTTAGAAATCCTTAAAAACAACCTGCCAGATGTTTTCAATCACAATATTGAGACTGTGCCAAGACTATATTTAGAAGCACGCCCAGGATCAGACTATGAAGGTTCATTGCAATTATTACAGCAATTTAAAATACAAAATCCAAATATCACAACAAAATCAGGTATTATGCTAGGCCTTGGTGAAACTTATGAAGAAACTATTCAAACACTAGCAGACTTACAATCACACAAA
>JABJPE010000019.1 GCA_018664045.1 Legionellales bacterium
TGAAAAAACAAACTTGGAAGTGGTGGCTACTATTTTGGGTTTGCTAGATGTTGTGTCCCCACGTAGTGATGGCGCATCATACAAAGAGCAGATAACTTTTGTTAAAGATCGCGTAGGGCATGATCGGCGCTACGGCATTGATGCGACAAAAGTAGAACAAGATTTAGGTTGGGCGGCAGAGGAAAACTTTGCCACTGGTATTGAGAAAACAGTTAATTGGTATTTGAAATGCATTACGAAATCCTTAAGTTTAGCGTAAAAGGCGATCATTCTGGGAGTTTAGTAGCGCTGGAGAAAGGTGCTGACTTCCCGTTTGAGATAAATAGGGTGTATTATATCTGGGGTACTGAGAAGAATATTGTGCGTGGTCGCCATGCTCACAAAAAATTAGAGCAGGTAGTGGTGTGCACTGCGGGTAGTTGCGATTTTATTTTAGATAATGGGGCTCAAAAAGAAACTATACATTTATCAAGTCCCAGTGAGGGCCTTCATATAAAGCAAAATGTATGGCGTGAATTTACTAATTTTTCCACCGATTGTGTGGTGATGGTGCTCGCGAGCGAACACTATAATGAGACAGATTATATTCGTGATTACGATGAGTTTTTAAAAGGGAAATAACTTGCAAAAAGTAAAAATTTTATTCTTGTCATGTGGTTCAGTTGCAAGCTACCATTTTATAAATACTTTGAAAAAATTATACTCAAATTATTTTTATATCGTTGGGGCTGATATCAATGAAAAACATCTTGTCCCTGTATATGATCTAGTGGATGAGTATCATAAAGTATCTAATTCAGATGAAGAGGGTTACTATTCATCAATATTGGAAATTATTAAAGCCCATGGTGTTGATTTTTTATTCCCTGTACACGACATAGACCAGATTCTTTTTTATCCTGAAAATAAAGATTTATTGTTACTTGGGGTAACTTCTTTTGGTGTTCCAGAAAAAACCAGACGTATTTATGAAAGTAAGATTTCGATGTTTAATTATTTGCTCTCAAAAGGATTGCCTGTACCCATGTCATATGGAAAACATGAAATAATAAAAGATGAAGATTACTTTGTTAAGCCTATTAGAGGTTATGGATCTCAAGAAGCAAAAATGATGAAAGGATTTGATATTCTAAAACATACCGATTTTAAAAAATTTATATGCCAAGAGATATGTTTCTTCCCTGAGATAACCTTGGAATGTTTTTTCGTCGAAGGAGTATTGTTTACTGTTGCACGCGAGAGAATATCACAAAAGTCAGGAGTTTGCGTGAAAGCAAGGGTATATCACGATGAATATTTGCATGGTATAACATGTCTATTTTCTCAGCATATTTATGCTCCTCCATTTTTTAATTTGCAGTTCATGTCGAATAAGGAAGGCATTCCAGTAATTACAGACATAAACTTAAGAATGCCAGCAGGTATGAGTATGTCGTATTCCTGCGGATGGGATGTCGTATCTGGTTTTGTTGACTTGATGTTGTCTAGACCAATCAATTACAATAATTTTAAAATAAGAAATAAGGAGGTTTTTGTTGTTAGAACATACAAAGATATCATCACAAAAACTGTATAAAAAAATAATAGCTATTGATTTAGATGGAACTATTTTAGATAGCTCTGAACGGCATAATGTGGTTATGAGAAAGGTTCTTGATTTATACAATATCAATTTGGATTGTGGAGGCATTGTTGATTATAAAAAGAGGGGAAAAAGTAATATTGATTTTCTAAAAGAACATATAGATAGTATTGATCTTTGCTATACCATACAGGCTAAATGGATAAGGCATATAGAGGATAAAGATTTTTTGGCTTATGATAAGCTATATCACAGAGCGAGTTTGTTCTTGGAAAAACTGTCCAAGAGTAATTATTTAATACTTGTTACAGCAAGGAACGATGAGTATAATCTATTAGAGCAAGTTAGGCTTTTAGAAGTCGAAAATTTTTTTGAAAAAATTTTTGTTGTTTCTCCTGGTAAAAATGCAGCAAAAGAAAAATATGAAGCTCTAAATCCTTTCAAGGTAGATTATTTTATCGGTGACACTGAGGTAGACAGCAGCGCAGCATATTTATTGAATACACGTTTTATTGCGGTAAATTATGGTTTCAGAACAAATAGTTTTTGGGAATATAAGGGCATCAAATCTTACAGTAGTTTTAATGAGATTACTAGCCTAATAGACGGTTAATATATTTAAAAAGGAGAAAATAGTGATTTTAAGAGTTTTAAAAAGAGTTGTTTTAAAGAATAGTTTCGTTATAAACTTTATAAGATTATTTGTAAAAAACGATCAAACTTCTTATAAATTGAAGAAGTCAATCAAACAACAACGCCCTCTTACTAAAATGGGAGAGGATATTGAGTCAATAAAGTTTCAGCTGGAGTTGTTTTTAACTCATTATGTTGATTTGAAAAAGGCAACGCCAGCAAAATCTTGGATGAGACATGTACAATTAACTAGGTTAAAGGCTTTAGAAGAGGTTGCAGAGGTTTTGGAAAGAAACAATATTGTTTATTGGCTTGGTTATGGAACATTGCTTGGCGTGTACCGCCACAACGGATTTATTCCTTGGGATAACGACATAGACATATGTGTATTTCAAAAGGATTTTTCTAAGGTAAATGATGTTATTACAAGAAACTGTTCCAGGTTTAATGTCATTGATGCTAATGATGTTAGAAGTTTTTCTCCAAAAAATTGTTTCTATAAAATATTCGATAAAGAAACAAATTATGAGTATTTTGACATATTTGCTTTCACAGATGCAGAAGAGGATGGTTTTACTGCCGGCATATATGTGAAGGAGCTAGGTAGCTATGCATACAATGAGATTCCAATGAAGGCTATAATTCCACTAGGTAAGGCTGTTTTTGAAGGAAGAGAGTACTTTGTTCCAAATGATATTGAGACATATCTTCAACTCCTTTATGGTAATATAGATGCTTTACCCAAAAATTGGACCGAAAATGCTGAGCGTGATCGTACTAGAAAGTTTAAGTTTAACAGTGATATGGGGGTTGAGCCTTGGGATAAGTAGGTTTAATTATTATTGATCAACTTTGTGTCTGTTTCATTGTTCTCAATCTTTTTAATAGCTTTTTTAATATTATAAGTATTAACATCTGATATTTTTCTTATAGGTAGGACCCATGACTTGGAGTCTATGGCTGCTTTAATTCCATTTATATTGTCTTCGCATATTAGAACTTCATCTGCTTTTATGCCCATTTTATTTATCGCCTTTAAATAAATTTCAGGTGAAGGCTTTGGTTTTTCTACATCCTCGTTTGATATTAAAAACTCCATATAGCTAAGAAGTTCTGATCTACTTAACATCTCTTCCATTGTTGTTCTTATTGCATTAGACCAGCAAGCAGTGCGAATATTTTCCTTTTTTAAGAAGTTCATTAGTTCTACGTGGATATTATTTTTTTTGCAGTATTTTTTTATTAGGTTTCTTGTTTCTTCTTGTTTGAGAGCATACACCTTTTCTTTTTGATATTTAGTTAGAGGCGTGGTTTCGGAATATATATCAAGTTTTTTTTTGGTTGGTAATCCATCAAAAATTTTAATATGATTTTCTTTTTTTATAACACCTAAAGAGGTTTTTCTTAGCGCAGTATTAAGTGCCTCGTAGTGCCATTCTTTTCCATCAACTAGAACTCCGTCCATATCAAATAGAACTGCTTTTATTCTCATTATTCTTTTCCGATTGTTAAGTATTTTTTTAGGTCTTCTGGTGTGCCAAGCCCATGCATGCCATTGTATTCATCACCTATGTTAAATGTGGCTATTTTCTTCCCATCTCTTATAAAGTAATTATAAACAGGGCAAATGTAGCATTCCCCATTAACCTTTAATCCCGATGAGACCATCTTTTCAGTATAAAAAATGTACTCGTTGCCTTTTTTAAAGTTGTATATTCCAACTGTTGCATTCTCTGATATTACTTTTTTTTCTGCTGTTTCTATAGCTATTCCTTCATTATTAACTTTAACATAAGACCATTTGGATGATTGTGATTTCATGGTCATAATCATTCCATCTATATTGTTATGGTTGCCTACCTCTAAGTATTCATCAATGTTAAAGTTTATTATTTGGTCAACATTGGCTGTCATGAGTGGATTTGTATTATTTATAATTTTTTTTGCTTTTAACGTGGTTGATGCCATTCCATCGGTTACCTTGTCTAGTGTAATTATTTCAATGTCGCCCTTTAGTGAATCAAAAAATGAGCTTATTTCTTTAATTTCTAAGTGACTTTTTTGACAAACATAAATCATTTTATGTGGTACTTGAGGTCTTATATTCTCAGTTACTAACTGTACCATTGTTTTATTTTTAATTTTGATTGCGGGTTTAGGTGTTTTATAGCCTTTTTCTGAAAATCTTTTTCCTCGTCCTGCCATTGGAATTAGTATGTTTATTTTTTTTCCACTTTTTCTCTCACTTTTGCTGATGCATCCCTAACAAGGTACATATTATATTTTTGATTTACTGACTGCAAGTACTTTTGCTTCTGGTATCTTTGATGTGAAAACATATTTTTTGGTAGAAGATGAATGTGGTGTATTAATTAAAATCACGTAATACAATCCTTTAATTTTTATGTCGTTTGTTTTTTGGCATATTAATTTAAAATTGTCCTATATTTTATTAGGAACTTAATGTAAGCCGGGATACAATATGAGCATCGCTTAATTTTATTTAGTTACAGTGAAGTATAACATAATAGATGGAGATGGTTATAGTGTTACTGAAGATATCTTAAATGATCCTAAGTGATTGCTTATATTGGAAATAATATCGATATTGTGAAAGATAAGCAAAAGCAATATTGCTACATTCTTTTATTTCTTGTATGATAAATTTTGAAGCGCATCTTGTAAGATGATGTATAATTTTTTAATTAATTTAGGTCGTCATGCATAAATATAAGATAGCATACTTTTATTCGTTGGCTCTTAAAATATTATTGGCGTTGGCTGTTTTTATTTTAAACAAGCAGAATCGTTGTTGTTTTAGGAGAAAGATTCAGGAAAAAATGCTTGCACTTACACCTAACCATAGTATTCCTTACATTCCTACTCAATCTACTTTTAATCATTTAGTTTGTGCACAAGGTTTTGGGCACAGTGGTTCGGGAGTGTTGTTAGATTTATTTGCGGAATTTGAACACGTGACAGTTTTAGGTAATCATGATAAAAATGGCGGGAGCGCCCTTGCTAGTAAAAAAACTGCGGGCGAATTTGATTTTGTTAGGAGATACGGAGGCGTTTATTTCCTTGAAAATGCATTTAAAACAAGGGAGTTTAATCAAAGAGATTTTATGCTAAAAAGCTTTATAACCTTATCTGAATATTTTTATTTACGAGGGGGAGTTTATACTGATGAGTACATGCGACTGACCAAAAAGTTTATTGATGATCTAGTTGATTTTAAAATAACAACTCCTTCTGGTCTGGAAGGTAATGCTGCTTTCAAATTTAAGAAATGGCAGTATAAAGATTATCCTAATTTACAGACGCCATTTTCATACGCTAATATTAAAGATAGATATTTATATTATTTGAAAGACTTGAGTGTTGCAGAGTATCGTGAAATAGCAAAAGGCTATATATTATCAGTTTTGCAAACTTTAGAATCAAAAGAATATTTGGTTCTTGATCAGTTCTGCGCAGATGGCTCCCCTGATATGGGGATAAAAGAGGAATATATAGGCCCATTTAA
>JABJPE010000020.1 GCA_018664045.1 Legionellales bacterium
CTTGTACATGATATAACAAGCGCACCAAATTATGAGGAAATATTAAAAAAAATATAAAAAAACTAAATTAAAAATATATAATTATTATAATAAAACCGGAATAAAAAATGAAAGATTTACTAAAAATAGTTTCTGGCAATACAGAAAAGGATGACTCATTAAAATTATCAATACAAATTAGCGAAAGAAAACAACAACTTGAACATGCCCTGGCATCTGCGTCATTTAGAAAAGGTATTAGTGCATTTAGGTATGGGCTAATAACTTCTGGCATTTCAGATCACTTACCAATATCAGGATCAGTCACAAGTAATACGAACGGCAATATAAATATTTTTAGCTGGAACTTACTTTCAGATGACCATACTTTTAATAGTTTTATGAATGTAACTGGAACTGGAATTCTAATAGGAGATTTACGAGAACCAAGCAATACAGAGCAACCACATGATCGCCTATGCTTAGAGAAAATAAAACAAAAATATTTTCCAGAAGAAACTGGAGTAATAAAATTAAAATATTATGATGGCATGAATATAAAATTCTTTTTCTCGGAGCTATCACAATTTTTATACGCGAATAAAAAAGTAACTAGCCATAACTCAGATGACTCAATTAATTATGCAATTGAATTTACAGAAAGCACCCTTGATAGATTTATAACAGAACAAACCAGTGTCAAATTAAGACCAGATGCTAGCGATGAAGACATTACCCTCATTCAAAAAGAACGCCAATATATCTTAGATATATTACTAGATAAAGACAATCCCAACCATCATGAATATCAGCTTGCGATAAGACATGCCCTTGAAATAATTTTTCATCTAAAAGAAGGTAGCTTTACATTTGACAACAGACTCCTCAGGCTATCTGAGCAAAAAGAGCTATTGGCTAACATGCGGAGGCAAGATATATTATGTTTTCAAGAATGTAGTGTTCCTGCAGATCTACAACACTTTTTAGAGAATGAAACAGGTAAAAACATATCATCTATATCTACATCGACAAAAGAGGGGAATAAAGACCATGTAGCTATAATGTTCGATAGCAATAAATATCAATTAACAGGTCCAGCGCCAATAAAAAGCTCTTTTGGTGGGAGAAAACCATATATTATAGCAACTTTAGAAAACATACTGACCAAAGAAAAAATAATTGTCGGCTCAATCCATCACCCTGGGGGCAGAGAAAATGTTTTAGACGAATTAAAAGGTCATATCAAAATACTACAAGATGAAATTGGAGACGTGCCATATTTTATTATGGGTGATTATAATCATACAAGTGATTTTTTTCATGACCCATCACTAAAGTTTCCAGATCACGCAACCTTTACTGCTAATGACTATGACAATTACGGAAAAAGCATTGATGGGGTCCTAACTAATAAGCATATAGATTTTGATAGTAAAACAAACCTAATAACAGATACAATGCGTATTAATATTGCGATTCAAGAAATTAGCAATGGCATGATTAAAGCATCTGCCCCAGCTAGATTATTACAAAGAGTTGAAAATGCTAATACAAAACCAATATCAGATGGAATACTTGGAATTGCAGAAGCAAAATTAGGATCAAGAGCCTAATGCTAAATAACGTAGTAATAAAATATTTATTCTTTTAATTATTGCTCAGGTCTTAATTTAGCAAACGATTAAAAAGGGATCTCTTTTCCATCCCAAGCATAGCAATTACCACTATTATCAGGGCTCAGGCTTGCCATAACATCTACAAGAAACGCCACTGACTTATCTGCTGTAAATAATTTCTCAGGAGCAATTCTAGTACTATAGGGTTGCGATAAACCACTTATAACAGTACCTGGATGCAAACCCACAACTATAGCCTTTTTATGAAAGCGACAAAATTCAATAGCAATATTTTTTATAAACATATTCAGAGCCGCTTTAGACGCCCTATATGTAAACCAACCACCCAAATGATCATCAGAAATACTGCCTACACGGGCAGATAAACATGCAAAAACAGCTCTATCATTAATCAATAATTTTGGTAAAAAATGTTTTGCTACAAGTGCTGGGAAAAATGTATTTGCGGCAAAAACATGCTGCATATTATTATAGTTAAGCTCTCGCATTGATTTCTCAGGCTTAACATTTCCATCATGCAAAACACCAGTAGCCACAATCACAAGGTCTATTATATTGCCTGCGGGCAATTTACTTGCTGACTCAGAAATAGATTTTTCATCATCATACTGCATATGATGATACGCCACACCATCATGCTTATTAACAACCTCTGATTGAGAAAAGGCAAATACTTGAGCAGACGCATTATTTATAGCAAAGTATTTAACAAATGCGGCTCCTATAGTTCCAGAGGCACCAATTATCACAATATTTTTATACATAACTAAAATTCCATTTTAAATATTAAAGGCGGCCCCACTTTTCAAACAACCTAACAATAGACCTCTCTCTTGTAGGCAATTCAGATATATTATTAGCAAACCACTTTAGCTC
>JABJPE010000021.1 GCA_018664045.1 Legionellales bacterium
ACAAGAACAAAGCCCATGGGTATGGGGCTTTTTCCATAAAACTTTTATATTAGGACACACTTGGAACGGCCCGAATAAAATAAACCCTATTGCGAACAATAGTGCAAAATATAAATCTGTAGATGCTAAGTTTCGCTATCGAAAGCAACATGAGTGGAATATTGCGAATAAAAACATTATAGGAATAATTTTTTTAGTGCTAGCGGCACTAATACTACCTGGCATAATTAGCTATAGAAAGCGTACTCAGATAAACCAAACAAATAAATTTTAATCTTAGCTTAACCCAAGGAGATCATGTGATAAAGTACATAATCAGAAGAATGATATATATGATCCCAATTTTATTGGGGGTAAATGTAATAACTTTCATATTATTTTTTATGGTAAATACCCCAGATGATATGGCTCGCATGCAACTAGGCAATAAAAATGTCACCCCAGCAGCCATAGAAAGATGGAAAGCTAGTAAAGGCTATGACAAACCTTTATTTTTCGATAGTAGCAAACAATTCCCTGAAAACATTTCAGAGTCTTTGTTTTATAATCAGACAAAAAAGCTTGTCAGGTTTGACTTTGGACTATCTGATGGCGGCAGAGATATAAACTATGATATAACAACGAGAATGTACCCATCGCTTGCGATCGCAATTCCATCTTTAATTTTAGGGCTTTTAGCAAACATTAGCTTTGCACTAATAATAGTCTTTTTCAAAGACTCATATATTGAAAGATGGGGCACTATAATATGTATATTATTAATGTCTATATCTGGCTTGTTTTATATAATTGCAGGGCAATATCTATTTGGCAAATTATGGAAGTTAGTACCAATATCTGGCTACCTTCCTGGAATTAATGCTGTATATTTTGTCGCATTACCAGTAATGATTGCGATAATATCAGGCATTGGCTCTGGGGTTCGCTGGTATAGATCCCTATTGTTAGAAGAGTACTTTAAACCATATGCAATAACAGCTAGAGCTAAAGGGTTATCTGACTTGCAAGTATTAAAGCGCCACCTCCTGCCAAATGCGATGATTCCAATTGTAACAAGTATTGTTGCTATACTACCCCTGTTATTTATGGGCTCTCTACTTACTGAATCATTTTTTGGCATACCTGGGCTTGGGAGCTATACAATAGATGCAATTAGCCAACAAGATTTTGCGATAATAAGAGTAATGGTCTTTATTGGCACCCTGCTCTATATGCTAGGATTAATGATGACAGATATTGTATATACATGGGTAGACCCTAGAATTAGATTAAGTTAACAGGTGAAAAAATGCTCTATTTAGTAAAACCAATTTTTCTTGCAACAGATGCATTCATATGGCTATTTGCAGTTATGCTTACAATAACAGTGTATAAAATAAAGCGCCAACCAAATTTATGTAAAAAGTGGTCAGTTTTACTACAAAGTAAGTTATATAATACCTGTCTTGTCACCTTAGTATTCTTTTGCATAGTAGCACTGACAGACAGCATCCATTTTAGGGAGCCAATTTCAGAAACACATAACACCAAAATTGTTTATAGCAATGAGGTTAAAAGCTTATTTGACTCAGTAGTAACTCCTTTAGGAATAGTTAAAGAGCAGTCTTATTCAAAACCATTTGCTACTCACAACTTGAATAAAAGCTATGAAAAAGATAGCGCTGGAAACTATATAAGCTTCTATAATCATCTAAAAATAAATGAAAAAAATGAGCCTAGCATCGGTGAATTAGGCTATGAATTTACAATAAAATGGTTTAAATGGGCATTTATTTCACTAGCTGTATTATCTTTATATATTCTTTTTAAAGAACGAAATCAAGTATGGCACCGACGCATACCAAACTACTTAACTACGCTGAAAAAATCAGGGGTGCTCCACAGCATAATTACAGCTATTATATTATTTACAATATTTGCTTGCCTTATAAACATATCTAGTTGCTACCATGTTTTTGGCACCAGCAAAATAGGTGAAGATGTTTTATATCAAACAATGAAAAGCATTAGAACTGGGATTATAATAGGCACAATAACAACCATATTTAGTTTGCCCATAGCTATTATTATGGGTATTTGCTCAGGATACTTTGGCAAAACTATTGATGATATAATCCAATATATCTACACAACAATAAGTGCCATACCAGGCATTTTATTAATCTCTGCTGCAGTACTAAGCTTACAAGTATGGCTAGGAAGGCATGCCAATTGGTTTAGTTCTATGGAAGAAAGTGCTGATATGCGCTTATTAATGATCTGCTTTATCCTGGGTATAACTGGCTGGACTTCTTTATGCCGTTTATTACGTGGCGAAACCTTAAAAATAAGAGAAATGGATTACATAACAGCAGCCAAAACCTTAGGGGTTAGCAATAGCAGCATTTTATATAAACATATTCTACCAAATGTAATGCATATTGTATTAATTATAACTGTTATTGATTTTAGCTCTTTAGTCTTGGCCGAGGCTGTACTATCTTATATAGGTGTAGGGGTAGACCCTAGCACAATGAGCTGGGGCAACATGATAAATAGCGCAAGGCTAGAGATGGCGAGAGAGCCTGCTATATGGTGGTCTTTAGCTGCAGCATTTGTGTTTATGTTTAGTTTAGTCTTAGCCGCTAATATATTTGCAGATGGTGTAAGAGCAGCATTTGATCCTAGAGAAAAAAACAATGCGGGAGCATCATGAGTAATACTGTCTTAGATATTAAAAATTTAACTATTAATTTTACTAAAACCGTAGTTGCTATAGATTCATTAACCCTAACAAAAGGCGAGACTCTTGCTATAGTTGGAGAATCTGGCAGTGGCAAATCACTAACAGCTCTTGCAGTAATGCAACTCCTACCCAAAAGCTGCAAGGTTAGTAAAAAAGCAAAAATATGCTATGCGGGCAAGGATTTACTTAATATTTCTGAAAAAGAAATGCGTTATATTAGAGGAAGGCGCATAGGCCTAATTTTTCAAGAGGCTTTAAGCGCACTTAATCCAGTGCTAACTATAGGGCAACAAATATTAGAAGTACTGACAACTCATAAAATAGCCACAAAAAACCCAAAGCAACATATAATAGAGCTACTCAAAGAAGTAAACCTACCAAACCCAGAAAAGTGTTATGCCAGCTACCCTCATCAGCTATCAGGCGGCATGAATCAACGCGCCATAATTGCCTTAGCTATCGCAAGTAAACCCCAAGTATTAATTGCAGACGAGCCGACAACTGCACTTGATGTTACTGTACAAACTAAAATAATGGAGCTACTAAACTCATTAAAAGCAAAGCATAATATGAGTGTTATATTTATCACGCACAACCTAAGCTTAGTCCAAGATTTTGCAGACAAAGTTGCGGTAATGAAGGATGGGGAAATTATAGAGTATCAAAATACCAAAAAGTTTTTCAAAAGCCCTAAAAACGAGTATAGCAAAGTACTACTAGATGCTACTATTATAAAAAAACAACAAACAAACACAAAAGAATATGAAGATAATATTCTACAAGTGTCTCAACTGGGAATTAATCACTATAACAATAATCACTGGTTTAGAAAAACTATAAGTTTTAGTGTAAAAGATATAAATTTTAGTTTAAGTTCAGGTGAAACACTTGCAATTATTGGTGAATCTGGCTCTGGGAAAACCACAGTTGCAAAAGCTCTATTGCAGCTGAATGAACCAAATAAAGGTACAATAAAACTATTTGGTAAAAAATTAAATTTTGGCAAAAAAAAATCTACTAGATTAACTCAAGATAGCATTCAAATGATTTTTCAAAATCCAGATACATCAATGAATCCTCGCTTTACAATTGCAGATATAATGACAGAAGGGTTGCGCGCAAAAAAAAGTTTTTATAGTGAGAAAGAAATGCAGCAAGCCATAGATAACTTACTGCAACAAGTGGGCCTTGATCCAGACATGAAATCACGCTACCCCCATGAATTTTCAGGTGGTCAAAAACAAAGAATTTGTATAGCTAGAGCACTAAGCTTGCAGCCAAAAATAATAATATGTGATGAGCCAACTAGTGCACTTGATGTCTCAATACAGGCACAAATAATAAGCCTACTTAAAAGTCTACAAAAGCAGCATAGTTATGCTTACATCCTAATTACTCATGACTTTAGTCTGGTAAGTAGTTTTGCAGACAAGGTTATCGTTATGAAAGATGGGGAAATAGCAGAAGCTGGCTCTGTTAAAAAAATACTATTAAAACCACAACAAGAGTACACTAAGAGCTTACTAAGGTCAGTTCCAAACATGCAAAATAGTGCTATATTAACTCATCACATACAAGAACAAGAGCTATCTTATGAATCCACATAACAACATTTTATTCTATGAACAACATGGCAAAAATGGCATGCTTGGCATAATTGTATTAAATAGACCAGCAGCTTTAAATGCAACTTATCTTGAGATAACAAAAGCTCTGTATAAAAAACTATGTCAGTGGGAAGTGAGGGATGACATAAAAGCTATAATAATAAAATCAAATAATGAAAGAGCTTTTTGTGCAGGTGGTGATTTAAAAGCTATTTATAATAACTCTAATGACTATGCTTTTGAAACTTTTTGGGATGAATATCGTTTGGTGCATAAAATTGCCAAACTCAGCAAGCCATTTATATCCCTAACCAATGGAATCACAATGGGTGGCGGCGTTGGTATTAGCATATATGCCAGTCACAGAGTTGCCGCTAGCTGCCTTAGTTTTGCAATGCCCGAAACTGGCATTGGTTTTTTCCCTGATATAGGGGCAAGTTATTTTTTGCAAAACACCCCAGGCCACATAGGTAGATATTTAGCTCTAACAGGTAGGACAATCAATGCTAGTGATACTTTATTTTGCGGTCTTAATGATTACGTAACAGAATTTAATAAATTTGATAGTATTATTACTGATATTACAAAAACAGATATGTCATCAATCAGCATAAGCGATGTGTTACAGTCTTATAATATGAAAAATAAAACAAGTAATATTGAAAAGTTATTAGGCAACATTAATAAATATTTTGGTGAAAACAACATTGAAAACATCATGTCCACTTTAGCAAAATCTAAAGAAGACTGGGCTCAACAGACTTTTGAAAATATAAATATGCGATCGGCAACTAGCATCCATGTTACATTTAAAATGCTAGAACAAGCAAAGAGCTATACTCTAGCACAGGCCCTAGCGGTTGAATACCAGCTCGCATGCAATTTCATTACTAACTCAGACTTTAAAGAAGGGATACGTGCGCAAATAATTGATAAAGATAAAACACCAAAATGGCAACCGAATAATATTAAAGACGTTAACTTAAGCAGTATAGATTTTTATTTTAAGAAAAATAAAAACGATATAACTTTTTCCGATAGTGATAAATTTAATTAAAATAACTAATAATAGTAACAAACGCAGTGGATTCCAGCATACTGCTTATTATGTGAATCATGACAGGAGTCCATACCGATTTAGTTTTATAACGAGCAAAAGCCAACACTAAACCATAAGCAACATTTATACCCAATAAATATGGATTGTGATAACTTGCAGGAATAGCCCATAAATAAGTAGTTAAAGCAACGGCGCCACTAGCACCTAAATAGCTATTTGCAATGCTGTGATAAATAAAACCACGAAAAAGCAGTTCCTCAAAAAAAGGTATTAATACTGTTGTAAGGCCAAAAAATATAATTGTTGCCATATGCTTATTTTGCAAGTATGTTTGCCACTCAGATTCAAATGGAACATTGTTAGCATACTTAATACAATCAGCACTAAGCGCAAGCATAAAAGACACTATTAACCAAACAAAAAAGCTAGCCCAGCTTATCTTCTTAAATGCAAATGCTTTAATAAAAGGTTTTGTAACACGAACTAATAAACAACAAACAAAAATGCAATATAAGGTTATTATATTAGGGACAACTAAACTTAAATCTGATAGACCTTGCAAATTAATTGAATATGATTCGCTAAATCCCGGCCAATACAATAAAACCAAAACAAAAACAGCATAAAACAACACTGCTGCAGGCAATGCCATCAACACATATGATTCATTACTAGTTAAATGCTTATTATGTAGCGTAGGTCCTTCTTTCATTTTTTGTTTAACTCTTAGAAACATTGGTGGCTATGGGTGGACTTGAACCACCGACCTCAGCATTATGAGTGCCGCGCTCTAACCAGCTGAGCTACATAGCCAAATCATGGTGTATTGTGAAATGTTCAGGCATAATTGTCAAGGGATTATAAGTATCACACATTTTTTTATGTTATTTAACAACTATTCCCCCCTCCCTTTAACGAGAACAGAACATAGACAGGTTTATTATCTTCTGTATGATTTATTATTCCTATGATCATGAGTATAGTCATTATAATCATCCCTACTTCTTTTTCCATTATTAGAAGGCTGAGATGCAGATGCGCCGCCAGCACCTAATCTTGCTTGAGGTGAGCTCCTAAAAAATGAACTGCTATTGCCATAATTATTATAATTGCCTTTACCCGATCTACCTTGATCTGGACCAGATGCATAAGCTGTACGATTAGATGATGATCTATAATCGTCACGACGGGGTCTTCTTTTGCCATCACCACTAGAAGACTGCGATCTATTCGTGTCGGTATAACCATCTCTTTCTGGATACTGACGCCTTAAATCACGCAAACAAGTATCAATCTCATTAGCTAACTTATTACCATGAGTTTTCTTATTGGCTGATGGCAGGTAGTTCTTTATTCTAGTATAAAGTAGGTACTGGATTATTTCATTAGCATCATCTTCATAAAAATTACGCTTAACAAAACCGATTAGTATCTTAGATATCGCTACCGCATTTTTTGAACCTGAAGCCTGATGCATTGAGGTATAACCTGATCTGTTTTTAGCATAAAGCAAACGCCTTAATGTGTTCTTATCAAGTAAGTCTTGAATGCGATTTAGATATAACCTGACATTCTCTGGGTTACCGGCTTTCAAAGCCTGATGCAGCGGCGTAAAGCCCGCCGCATTTGCGCTAGTTAATACCTTAGTCTGCAGCTCTGAATCACACTCTTTCAGAAGATCTAGATATAAACTTAAATTAGCTGAATTACCCGTTAGGGCATCATGCAATGGCGTAAAGCCAGCCTCATTTACGCTGGTTAATACCTGTGTCTGCAGCTCTGAATCACACTCTTTCAGAAGATTTAGATATAACCTGACATTCTCTGGGTTACCATCTTTTAAAGCATCATGCAATGGCGTAAAACCAGCCGCATTTGCACTAGTTAATACCTGTGCCTGCAGCTCTGAATCACACTCTTTCAGAAGATCTAGATATAAGCTGACATTATCTGGGTTACCGGCTATTAAAGCCTCATGCAGCGGCGTAAATCCAGCCGCATTTGCGCTAGTTAA
>JABJPE010000022.1 GCA_018664045.1 Legionellales bacterium
GTAGCACTCGCTGCGGAAGTCCCTAAATCTTTTGCTCCACTCGCCACGGAAATGCTGGCAGAGGCAACTTTGGTTAAAACGGAAGCGCTGACAGTGGCAGCTTTGGTTAAACCAGTCGCATCAGAAACTTGCTTCGCTACAGTAACCGTACCACTCGCCACGGAAGTCCCTAAATCTTTTGCTCCACTCGCCACGTAAGACACGCCTGCTACTGCTGACTTCGCCATGGAAGAGCTGGCAGAGGCAACTTTACTTAAGGTGGTTTTAGCTTGTGACAACATAGATTTATTATCCGGCGCATTTGTTTGTTGGGTAGCTTTATTATCAGCACCAAGTCCCTGCGATATTACCCCCGCCATTGGTTTATCGCCTTTTGTCGATACATTATCTGTGGAGGACGATTTAGTTGAGCCAAAACCAGCGGCAGCAATTAACTTAGATCCAGCTGTACTTACATTAGTTATTGCGTTAGTGCCAGCAGTCTTTGCCACAGAAGCCACATTAGACACTGCCTTTGCCGTGCTAGTATTAGAAATATAACTACCTACGCTAGCAGCAACTTTAGTAACAGAAGAGGTAATTAGACTTAAAGGAGTAACCTTAGCTTCAGTTGAGGATGTGCTAGCCTCTGTTCCAGCACCAGCTGTTTTAATTACTAAATTATCTTTACCGTCAGCGCCGCTAGCTGTGTTCACCCCTGAGACAGATTTGCTATCAGTGCCTTTTGTACCCCCATCACTAGTAGCTGTTTTAATTACTAAACTATCTTTACCATCAATTGTAGATCCACCACTATCTCCACCATTATCACCTGCTGCTTCGATATCTTCAGAGGCAATTGAATCCTCGCTGACTGCAGCTTCAATTTCATTCTGCTGAAAGCTTAATTGACCAAGGGCATCAAGGCTAGGAGCGCCCTTCTTCGCTTGAGCCATAGAGCCCTTAACCCCATCTTTAGCAAGGCTGCCACCTGAATCCATAGTGCCTGATTTAACTCCTCCTGCAAGCGCCATAGCATCTCTGCCTGTTGTATCACGTGGCATTCCTATCCAACGCATAACTTTATCTGGTACCTGAAAAATTAAGCTATAAGTCTGCGATAAAATCGCATAACAACTATATGCATAAATAATCACATATAAAAGCCCACCTAAAATAGCAGTGCCGTAGCCTGAGTTAGCTGATAATGCCGCAGACAAGCCCTCAGTAAACACATAGGCAAAAGTTAGATTAAGCATATACATAGATGCATATGATAAAGATATTGCTGCAATAAAACCAATAATCATGGTAGATGGCCTAATAAAAACACCTAATAGCAAAATTAAAGCTTGCTCTGATCGCCCCATAAGCTCATGACCTTTTGGATGGGTAACACCCATTGCAACCAAAGGAGCTGCAATCATTGCCTCTACAACTGAAATAAACCAACTTATTACTCCAGCAGTAAAAAGCAAAAATGGTAAATAAGGTAAATAAACCCCCAACATTAAGCCTATAGTAAAAAACATAATGGTTAATGCGACTGCTAATGGCATATAGCTAAATAAAAGAATCATATGAGCTTTAAAAACAACTTCAACTAGGGCCATAAACCCAGCTGTCATTGGTAAAATTGCTGATCCACCGAATGGGCCAAAAAAACCAATAATAGCTAGAGGAGTCACAGCTGCAATAAAAGCAGCTATTATATCAGTTGTTAGGTTTTGTAGGCCTACAAAAATATTCTCTATTAGGTTGGTTTGATAGCCAAGCGTATATTTTAGAATGTTACGTCCTATTGACGCCACTGAAGATAGTGGATCAACATATGATTCAGCATTATGCTCTTTAGCAATTTGGCCAAAAAGGCCATAGCCGCTGCCGTTTATGCAAGAGCTAGTACTACCTGATACATAACATGAAGATGAATAATAACTTGCATTACCAGAATTGTAACAACTAGTGCAACTACTATTTGGAGTAGGAGGCCCTGCATCCATAACCGTATAATCAAAAATTTCGCTTGGAGTTTGGCCTGAATATATATTTATACCTAATATTTCACCAATGACGTAGGTAACTAAGGTTGCCGTGCCATTAACTATGAAGCGTTGCCCTCCACCTGTCATAAGATCATAACCAACACTATCTGGCTCATATGCAGTGTTTATAGCAAAATTTAGAAGAAAGCTATTGAGCATGCCATTATAATAATCATCAAATGTACTCGAGGTGATAGGGTCAGAAGAGTTATCATACAATGAGCTTGAACTTACTGACATTAAGTACCCAATACCAAGTGGGTCTGAATTTGAGCCCCCATTTGCATACATGTTCTGCAGCATGCCGGCACCGCCCCAGGATGAAGTACTACCTACATTAGGGTTATATAAGGCATTCCAATTACTCTGAACGGTATTATCTAGATTACTTGCACTACATAAAGTGGTAGTATCCGTACCATAACCAGAAGCAGCAGTCATACAAGGGTTAGGGTGACAATTAGTATTACAAGAAGTAATAATGTTACTACCATCTGCATTAGCAGCTTTAGGTAAAAAGTCAGCAAGCGGGGTAACTTGAGCTGGGGCCGAGCATGAATTACCTACTCGAACTAAATCAGCATAGTATGAAGCTGCCATAATCCAGCCTTGCTGATTAGAACTATTAACCCATGAGCAGCCATTAGTTGTTGTCTCTTGAGTAGTATCAATTTCAGTGCTCTGATATTGTGAAATAAACTGCATATAATCGGCTGCATAAGACCAAATTGAGACTGCTGGAATACATGTAGATTGATCAGTATTTGTTCCTCCTAAAACCTGACATATTTGATCCATATCAGCGCTTGAGCCATTTGTTGCAATATTAGTACTTGCTTTAGGATTATTATTGTTGACAGTATTATAAGAGGTTTGTGCATAACCATAAATTAAATTTGCCATTTGGTACATTGTATTTAAACTACTTATGCCAACTGCTGAATCAGGATTAGTAAAACTATACTCGCCGCATTGACAATTAAATGTATCTGCAGCCCCACTAACCCCAGGTGTTTTTGAACCAAAACATAAATGGGAATTAGTATCTATAAAATAACCGTAATTAGAAGATGAAGGCGCAGCTGCCCCATTAATTGCAGCTGCTTTTTTATCGTAATTATATACTGTATAAGCGCAATATGCAGATCTAAATATTTGTAAAAAAGATACGCTTGAGCCAGAAGCTACAGTTGGTGAGTAATTACTAGGGGTACCGCCAATGGCTATTGTTAGTTGGTCTGATGGACTATTACTAACAGGAGCTTGTGATGCACTTGAAGTTTCAGTAGCATTAGTAGTATTAGGGAAACCACCTGCACTACTTATATTATACACAGCTTCAGACCACATGCTATTTGCAAGACCAATACCTTGCGTTACCGACCACATTACAGCAACTTGCATCATACAGTATCCACTTGAAAGTGGTATAAGCAACGAAATTGCCAAACCCGAACGAATTAGTATCCATGAATTAAATTTTTCTGTTACAAACTTACCTTCATTAGAAGTTGCAATCACACTAGATAGAATTATATAGCTAAGTAGCGCCGCAGTGAAAAGATAAACACCTTGGTTAAAATAATAGAATATTTTGGAAATTAAAGGAGTACTACTGCCACCTACTAGCACATCGCCAACTGTACCAAATAAATTACTCAAATAGCTAATAGATACATCTGTAGCACTAATAAAATAATATTGCTGGCCATCACTACAATAGGCAATAACAGGGAAAAGTATTACTAATACTAATCTTATTAAAGAATTTATACGCATACAATGCTTAACCTAGCTCTATTAGCACCACTGGCCAATAAAATCTCCAATACCGGACTTTTCATGCTATTTATCTCCCCCACCTGAAGATTCTCCACCACCTGAACTACTACCCTTAAAGCTAGTTGAAGCTGACGGAGCTTGTCCTTGCACACTCGGCGCGCTACTAGCTTTGCTTGAAGCTCCACCAGCAGCTCCAGATGCAGATTGACTAACCCCACCTTTGATCTGAGCCATAGCCTGCGCTCCAGCAGATTGTTCTACTGGCCCACCAATCCAGCGCAATAGTTTATCAGGGATTTGGAATATCATTGAAAAACAAAGGTTAATAACCTCTATTATTGTATATACATATACGATTAAAGAACCCACAATTATTACTAGTTGAAAGCTTTGCGTATCACCACTTGTAAAGCCAGCAAGAATTGGGTTTAAGGTAACAACAAAACCATAATTTAAAAATCCAATCATTATATAATTTAAAGTAATTGCCATGATTAAACCAACTACCATAGCCGCTGGCCTTATAAACACACCTAACAGCAGCATAAGAGCTTGCTCTGATTTTCCTAATAAATCATGGCCTTCAGGATGAGTCACCCCCATTGCAACTAAAGGTGCTGCAACCATAGCCTCAACAACAGCTATCAACCAGCTTATAACACCAAATAAATATAATAAAAATGGTACGAACGGCAGGTATACACCCATCATTACGCCAAGCATAAAAAACATCATAGCTAAAGCTGAACCAAATGGCAGCCAAGCCTCCATCATAGCTCTATCTAGCTGAAAACAAAACTGGGCTATACCATTTAAAGCACCAGATAAAATAGCCCAACCTCCACCAGTATCAAAAGGCATCCATAACGAGGACAAAAAAGCCCCAACAGATGCAACTAAAGACGTGGCTGTCATAACCGCCATATAATCAATAGCTAAATCTGTTGCATCAGAAAAAGTTTGGCTTATCACTCTGGTCCAATAAGTCATGGAGTTCTGCATAAAATATTGTCCCGTATTGGCAATAGATAATAATGGATCTGATAAATAAGAAGAAGCCGCTGCATTTGCCTGACCAAGAATGCCAGAAAATGCTGGGCTGCTATCAGCTGAAGTAATACAGTTACTATTGACCGCCGTTAAAAAACAACCCGTATACGGGGGTGTACTACAGCCTAATACATTTTTAGCAGCTTTTATCTCAGTTGTACTAATGAGTCCTAAAAATGTTGTGTCAGTAACTTTAGTAGCAGCACTGCCACACGCATAATTAGTAGTAGGAGCAGTATAAATTCCTGGAGGATATAAATCAGTACCGGCACTATAAATTTCTAAACCAACTAATACGGCAATATTAGAACTTAACTGGTTCCAAACATAACCAGGATATTTAGTAAAATCACCTGCGGCTGTATAAGGGAAATAATGACTGTAACCACCGCCTAATGTTTTAAAACTATCACCAGTTTGAATAAGATGTTTTAACATTAAAGCTGTAAATTCATCATATGCAGCTGTCTGTGGGCTAGTAGTAAGACTGCCACCTGGGGCTGACTCATGTGAACCAGCATACAACATGCCCTGCATCTCACGCAGGTAATAATAGGCCGCATTTGAAAACCAACCAATTGGAGAAAGTTGAGGGCTTGAAGGATCAGTACCAACAGCTTGTTTTGTACCAACCAATGCAGCATAAACATTCTCGTTATTGTTTGACTGTGTGTCTGGTGTTTTTGTCGTAACGGCACCTATCACCTTAGGAAGACCTATAACTTGCAGCTTCAGCTGCTTCGACGGGCCTCCACCACCTACTAAATTGCGATAATATGAACCGGCCATTGCCCAACCTGCACTTCTAGCTGAATCATACCAACTACTATCGCTATTAGAAAGAGAATCAGGCTGCATTCTATCTGCCATACTTATCTGATAATATGATGAAGCGCCCGATATTAGCATCTGTGATGGCGAACAAACATACTGGTCATTATATGCACCTGTAGCACAACCATAATTTGCTGCATTATAATCGACTAGTGTTTGTGCCGTACCACTTGTGCCACTACATTTACTAGAATCTGAATTACAAGTAGTAACCGCAGATGTATAAAAATCAGCTGCCATTGGCGCAACAGCTAAAACCATATTATTAAATGCCTCTGCGTAATAAGAGCAGCCTTGTTCGCAAGAAGTTGTATTAGAAATGTATTTGCCACAAGAAGCATCACAGGTAGATACAGTACCACTAGTAGCTAACTTACCAAAACACCATGTTGAAGATGCGGAGGTTTGTGGATTTGCACTAGCATCATAGTTAGTCTTAGCTGTATTAAAATAACCATAATTAGATCTAAGGCAAGCGCTAGAATTGCTTTTGTTATCATCAAGGCATTTATTATATAAATACTCAACGCAAGCACTAGATTGAAATATACTAGCAACTGTTGCAGTACCGCTAGTATCAGATAATGTTGGGGAATAAGTAGGGCTATTTTTCGTAGCAACCATATTCATATCACTATATTGGCTGCTGTTGGTGCTGCTGGAGGCTCCTGTAGAACTTGGAGTCTCCAAGCCTTGAGACACTGGAACAACAACGGAGCCACCATATGCCTCAATAGTGTCTAAAGCTTGAGCCCATATGTTATCTGCAAACCCAACTCCTTGCACAACACTCCACATAACCAAAACCTGAATAGCAGAATAGCCACTATAAGTTGGAATTAACATAGACATCCCAGCGACAATTCTAAGTACAATCCAAGTACTTACTTTTTGCCCCATAGCGTTACCATCCTGAGCCGTATTAACAACTGACATGCTCATGGTGTAGAAAATAAGTAGTGCTGTAAACGTAATAATGCCTGTATTGAAAACATAAAACATTTTACCAACTACGACGTTAGAGCCCCCAACTAGAACATCACTTACACTACCGAATATTGCACCCAAGTAATACTTAGACATGTCAGTAGCTGGAGCTACAAATATGGTGTCGAATGATATATCATCCGCAAACACCAAAGATGCAGCTAAGGAAAAAGCAATGCAAGCTAATAACCTTATTCTCATAATATATTTCCTATTTAAATAAACTGACGACCCACTGCTGGAAAGTAAAACCTAGACGTCGATGTTTTATCTGGGTATACCAAAAATGCTGCCTAAAAAACATTGAAAACAACACAAAAGAAAAAGCAAAAGCCATTAAAGCTGGCATATACCTAGAGTTAAAGTATAGATAAACAGCATAAACAGCATCACAAATAAACAAGGCAAAATAAACCATAGATACTTTGAAAAACTCATTCTGTTTTTCAAGCAAGTCCTGCTTATTTAAATTGTAGCGAGCAACTGCATCAGAAAAAGTCTCACGACGCTCAGCCTTCTTTACGGTAAACAAATCTTTTACCATGCCTCTTATATTGTTAGTGTTACGCTTTATTTCAGCAGTACCCAACCAACTTGACACATCAAAAAATCTTTTAAAAGTCCCTCTAACAGTTTTATTTTCCATAATCAACACCTGTAACGAGCAAAACATAAATGCATTCTAGCTATGATAAATGTTTTAACTAACTATCTCAACAAAGAAATAATGAATTTATACAAATTAGCGCTAATCAATAGATTAATATTAATTTAAAACTCATAATAATCTAAACAACCAAAAATAAATAAGGGAATAAAGACCAAATAACACTTAGATTCTAATAAATTTATTAGAGCACAAATAGGATCAGGCAGCCAAACTCCGGAATTACGAGAATCATATTCATAAATCTTAGCGCAGATAGTGACGCTACCAGCAGGATTACTAAGATCGGAGTAATTAAGCCAGGTGGCTGGATTGCGACGTCGCACCGCTCCTCGCAATGACGGACTGAAGCCAGGATTACTAAGGTTGGAGCAATAACTAGCATTAAAAACACTTGACCGGCTAAGCTACAAACAACAGCTACCACCTAAATAAAATTAATAACAATAATATATGATTAACATTGATTAATAGGATTTAACAACTCATAATCTCTAAAATCACCACAGACACATGAGAGAATAAATGCCAAACAACGACCAGTACTCGAATAAAATTATAGATGGCAGAGCTATTGCAGCAGAAGTATTAGGAAATATAAAGTCATATATAAGCCAATTGCAAAGCAAACCTGGCCTAGCAGTTATTCAAGTAGGCAATGATGCCGCCTCAACAACCTACGTAAAAAATAAACTATTAGCATGTGAAAAAGTCGGAATCCAATCATTCGCTTATAATCTTGCGGAAGATATAAGTGCAACACAGCTAACTAGCATAATAAATAATCTTAATAATGACGAAAAAGTCCACGGCATACTAGTACAACTTCCCCTGCCGGATCAGTTAAATACAAGAGAAATATGCAATAGCATCAGCCTACATAAAGATGTAGATGGGCTTAGTAGTGATACCTTAGGCAAAATAATGGCATTTGAACAAGATAGAGTTCTGCCATGCACACCTAAAGGCATAATGCTGATCTTAAATAAAATAAAACTAGACATTATTGGAATAAAATGCACGATAGTAGGCTCATCTAACATTGTTGGAAAACCACTGGCACTAGAACTAATAGCTGCAGGAGCAACAGTAACAACATGCCATAAACATACTAAAAATTTGCAAGAGAACATAGAAGGAGCTGAATTAGTTATAACTGCCATTGGTAAAACAGGGATTATAAAAACAGCCTGGATTAAAAAAGGCGCAACAATAATTGACATAGGTATAAATAAAATTGGTAACAAAATAACAGGCGACATCGACTTTAAAAGCGCAATTACAATAGCAAAAATGATAACTCCAGTACCTGGAGGAGTGGGACCTATAACGGTCGCTATGCTAATGCAAAATACTCTGGATGCATTTACTAAAAGCGCCTCCAAATAGAACCATCGGCAGTATCTTCAACCTCTACGCTATATTCCTTTAATAATTTATCTCTAATCTCATCAGCTTTAGCCCAGTCTTTTTCATCACGTGCTAACTCCCTGTCTTTAACAAGACCGTCTATCTCAACACTATCAGCTGAATCTAAATTAAAATAACCATCAACCCCAGCTGAAAAAAGACCTAAAATAGATCCCATTGCAAGTAAAACAGCCCCCATCCTTATAGCTGAGCCTGAGCCAGCAGGCTCTATGTTAATCTTCTTCACTTGCTCGGCCATTACAGCCAAAGCTTTTGGCGTATTAAAGTCATCCCTAAGAGCATCTATAAAATTATTATACTCAAGCCCAGTAAAAACAGGCGCCATATCACATCCAGAATGTCGAAGAGCCACATACATTCTCTCCAAAGAACGCTCAGCCTGCTGCAAATTTTCTTTAGTATACTGAATTGGATGACGATAATGAGTACTAAACATAAAATAACGAATAGTTTCATAATCAAATTCTGCAAGAACTTCTCTTATTGTGAAAAAATTACCTAATGATTTAGACATCTTTTCAGAATTTATTTGCAAGGCCCCGACATGCATCCACGAACCTACAAACTTTTGCTTATTAGCGCCCTCTGATTGAGCAATCTCATTTTCATGATGCGGAAACTGCAAATCAACACCGCCGCCATGAATGTCGATAGTTCTACCCAATAATGTACTTGCCATAACTGAACACTCTATATGCCAACCTGGACGCCCCCTACCCCAAGGAGATTCCCAGCTTGGTTCATCAGGCTTGGCTAATTTCCACAACACAAAATCCAAAGGGTCATTTTTGCTTTTATCAGCCGCTACACGTTCTCCAGCACGCAATGCAGATAAATCTCTCCTCGCCAATTTCCCATAATCTGCGAACTTAGCAACCGCATAACAAACATCACCAGAATCACTAACATAAGCCAAACCATTTTGGATAAGGCTGCCAATCATCTCTATCATGTTGTCAACATAAGATGTTGCTTTTGGCTCTAAATCAGGGCTATCTGCACCAAGACTAGCAGCGTCTTTGTGCATAGCTGCAATAAATTTTTTAGTAACCTCATCACAAGATACACCTTCAGCTACTGCTTTTTTTATTATTTTATCATCAATATCTGTAATATTCCTAACGTACTTCACATCATAGTTTAAAGATTTTAAAAAGCTATATACAAAATCAAAAAATATAATCACTCGTGCATGCCCAATATGGCAATAATCATAAACAGTCATACCACAAACATAAAGACTAATTTTACCAGGCTGCAGAGACTTAAACGGCTTTTTCTTCCGCAACATGCTATCATAAATCATAAATTCTTTATTCATATCACTCATAAATCAATCACCTAATTAAAGATTTAGTAAAAATTAGCCTAATAAAACCCAAGCAGAAGAATACTATGTGGCATAAAAATATAAATAACAACCGCAACAATAAAAAAATTAAAGCAAGTTGTAAAATAATATTTATTTAAGTATCTAGGTATTGTAGAATAGTGTTTTAAAAGTTTAAATTGCTTATGACAAAGTGCAGCGCCTTTATCGCAGATATTCATTTACATGAAAACAATCATTTAGTTAATGCTGAATTTGAAAGATACATAAAAAATACAGCTCCAATGCTTGACTCTCTGTACATACTTGGTGATTTATTTGACTACTGGGTTGGCGATGACCATGAAACCAAGTTCAATCAGCACATAATAAATTTACTTAGGCAATTAACAAAAACAACAAAACTATACTTTATGCATGGTAATCGTGACTTTCTGATTGGGGAAGAGTTTATAAAACAAATAAATGCTACGTTACTAGAACCAATAAAAATAATAGAAATATACGATAAAAAAATAATACTAACTCACGGAGACTTACTCTGTACTAATGATAATTGGTACCAAATCATGCGAAAAGTAGTACATAACAAAGTCATACAAAAAACATTTCTATGCTTACCAACAAACATCAGAAAAAAAATTGCGCAAAAAATAAGGGATGGCAGTAAAACAGCAACAAGCAAAAAAAACATAAGTAAATTCGAAACTAACCACAGCCCCATAAAAAAAATAATTAAACAGAATCAAGCACAAATACTAATTCATGGACATGTACATAGAACTGAAGTGGCATATGAAAACAGCAGAGAAAACTACATTTCAATAACAATACCTGACTGGACTAGTAATAAAGGAAAGCACCTGCTGCTATGCAGAAATGGCGAAATGTCGTTAGAACTAATTTACAAATTGTAATCATGCTTTAGCATGTAAATCATGACCATTTCCTATATTATTCCCCGGTACTATTAAATCATCCTTATTTTTGTTTTTCATATCTAAAGATTTAGACGTCAGCGGATCTTTTTTTATTCCCTCTAAAAATTTACTAGAACCAAAATAAAAAGTAATAGAAAAAGTAGAAAATTGAAAAAGTGTTTCTACCACTATTAAAGCTTTACAAATAATACCTGGAGTAAAAAGAACACAAAATTGATGAAAACTAGTTAAGCAAAACGAAAAACTAGCAAGCAATGCTATTACAACTGGCAGCCCACTCTTTCCAAAATAATTATTATCCGCAAGTCCAAGCAGAGTAATAACCTCTATACAACCATAATAAGATGCTGGCATAAGGGTAATGTCAGTTAAAATACTAAGCGCAATAAATCCTAATGCTGCAAATAATTTATCAAAAGCAATTGGAGCATCATTACGATACTGTCTCCACGATTCAAGCTTAGTGGAAACAGAAACAAAATATAAGGAGAAAGAAGAAACTATAACTATTGCAAAAGTAAGGCACCTAATCGCAAAAGACAGGCCCAATAAAGATGGCGGAAGCATTGCAATTATTGGGGTATTATAAACAGCAAAAACCGCACTGGCCGCAGCAGTGAAGAAAGCCATAATAATAGACAAAAAAGTATAAGGTGAAAAATTCGTCTTAATATCGTCTAAATTACAATATTTATCTAATTTTCGACCAAACATATGAATCATTGGCCGCGTTAATTTAAATGAAGCACATGCGCCTGCTAATAAAAACACTATAGCCATTATATTTAAAGCAAAGGGAGAAATACTGAGCGAAAGCATAGTCGAAATTGTCTTCATAACTCCAGCTGCAGAACCAAACATTGTAAGAGCATTAATAGCAATATTTGCAGCAGCAAAAAAAGAAACTAATTTAAGAATATATTGGTTACTGATTAAGTCCTTTTCCCTACCTTTAAAAATATCTAGTAGATCATTTCCATAATTACTATCAAAGTAACCATTACCTGCGTTAAAGGAGTCTGTAGACAAAATAAATCTTTCTGCAAGGCCTAGTTTTCCACTACTAAATTTCAAATCACTGGAAAATTTGTCAATCCAACTATAGATCGTTTTTTTAATATCATTATCATCGCCTGAATTATATTTATTTTTAAGATATCTATTTTTAAAAAAAGAAACATGGGTATCTATTTTATGTATTTTATCTATTTCACCTGAAGAATGAATACTTAGATTATTGTAAAGTTTAATTCTAAAATAATTAAACTCAACCCAGGACTTTATAGCATTTTTATCTTGATCTATTACTTTTCGTTTAAGTTTACTTAAGTAATACTCTCTTTCAAAAGAATTTCTAGTGCTATCATTACCACCACCACAAAGATATAAAATAAGCCACATTGAAAATACTGAGGCCAAAAGAAGCCACGAAACATAACCTGTAACACCTAAAAAAATCAATGAAGGCATAACATCTGAGCACATTGCAAATGCATTACATGCAATTAGTGGAACAGATATATAATTAAAGAAATTACTATAAATGTAATTAAAACTACTAGAGCCAGGCATAATTAATTTTCTATAAAAGGTAACAGCTTAGCGCTTGATACCATTATTATTTTCGGCAAAATACATAAAAAACATAAGCTTACCCCTTTATAAATCTGTTTGATTAGTACATTCATATTACTCTTAAACATTTTTTTGTCAAGACATAAAAGAATAAAAAACCATATATACACAAAAGAAACTATTAATCAGCGATCTAAATCAATGTCTTTATTGTTAAATCAGCTAAATATAGCTTTGCAAATACAGAATCAGAGTTAATTTGCTCTTTTAATTCATCAATATTAGCAAATTTTCGTTCATCTCTAATTTTTTTCATAAATTTTATAGCTATTCTCTCACCATAAATATCTTGATCATGCGAATAAATATGAACTTCAACAAGGCGCCTAAGACTGTTATTACAAACTGTAGGGCGATAACCGATGTTAGCTATTCCATATGAATCACGTGAGATTTTATTGCCACTTACAGCTACAATATAAACACCGTTTAGTGGCAACTTGTTACTGTTTATATTTATATTTGCAGTTTTAAAACCCATACGACGCCCTAATCTGCGCCCGGTAACAACTCTTCCTGAAAAAAAATATTCTCTTCCCGTGTAATCTTTGTATGAAGCCAAATCACCATTTAAAAGTACATCTCTTATTTTAGAGCTGCTAATGCGAAGCCCCTTATGACTTTTATGCTTTATAACATCTAAATTAAATTTATCTAATTTAGATTTAGACTCAAGATAAGCTATATCACCCTGCCTATTTTTCCCAAAACAAAAGTCTTCTCCCAGCACAAAAACAGATGGCTGTATAAATCTCAATATATCCTTGTAAAAACTTTCATGAGTCTGCGTTGCTAACTGAGAATTAAATCTAAGACAAAAAACTGCATCCACACCTAGTTTTGCCAGGGTATCGTATTTATCACGCAAACTCATAATTCTTGAAACCTGGCCCTGCGCTTCAAAATACTCTTTAGGATGGGGCTCAAACAAAATAACGTATGCAGCATTTGCACCATTATCTTTGGCTACAAGTAACTGCTTAATCAATGCCTGATGCCCGTAATGAACACCATCAAAGTTTCCTATAGCGATAGCAGACCCAGGCGGCATCTTTTTTAAATTTCGATATAACACCAATTATTAACCTGCCACTTTTTCTGAAAAACTATCACTATCACTTATAGATGATTTTAACTCTGAAAAACTAAAACCAAATAGTTTTAATACCATGATATAGATGCCCATACCCAAAACTATAAACCCAACCAAAAGCATTGCCCTTAACATAGGCATGCAAGCTACCCAATATGATTCTGCAGGAATTAGAGCCGTTAGCACCCCATACATAATCAATACTGAACTAAAACATGAAAAAATAACATTCATAATATTAGCGCTAGGCTTGAATACTTTATCACTAAGTAATATGTACAAAAGACTAATACCGTTTACCCATGCACTAGATGCTACTGCCAGTGATAACCCTGCATGCTTTAGAGTTGGTAAAAATAACAAGCTCAATCCAATATCAACAACAAGCGATAAAGCAGCAACTTTAACTGGAGTCTTAATATTACGCCTGGAATAAAAAGCTGACACAGCAACCTTGATTAGCATAAAAGCAGGCAAACCAAATGCAAGTGCTTTTAGGCTATATGAGGTCATAAGAACATCAAATAAAGTAAAATTACCATGATAAAATAAAGTAATTAATATTGGTTTTACCAAGCAAAACATTCCTACCGCAGCTGGCAATGATAAACTTACTATTACAGTTAAAGACCATTCAAAATTACGATTAAAAGCATCCTTGTCACCATCTGAGTGGTTTTTTGATAAAATAGGCAAGATAACCGTCGAAACAGAAATTGCTATTAAGGCTAAAGGCATCTGCATTAATCTTTCTGCATAATATAACCATGAAATACTACCCCCAGGTAAAAATGAAGCTAAAAACGTTTCAATCATCAAACCTATTTGAACTACTGATACGCCAAATAAGGCAGCAGACATAAGCTTCATTACTGAACGCACGCCTCTATCAGCGAAGTCAATTTTAGGACGTGGTAAACGCTGGAATTTTTCCATCCCTTTAAGTAAAAATATCAGTTGCAAAGCCCCAGCTAAAATTACCCCCCAAGCTAAAAACTTCACGGAGCTCCCGTATAACTGCGATAAGAGAGCCATGCATATAGAGCAGCTGCTTAAAATAATAGGAGAAAAAGAAGGTATGAAAAAGTGTTGACGACAATTATATATCCCAGATAGCATTGCTATTAGCGAAATAAAAAGCAAATATGGGAATGTTATTCTAAGCATCTCTACAGTAAGAGTATAACGCGCTAAATCACCCACATAACCAGGAGCAAAGACCATCACTATGTAAGGCGCTATAAAAAAAGCAATCACAACAATTAATGACACCACTAACAGTAACACGCCAAAAATCTTATCTATTAAAGCTAACGTTTCTTCTTCTTTATTATTAGCATAATGCTCAGATAAAATAGGAACAAATGCCTGGGAGAAAGCACCCTCTGCAAATAAACGGCGCATAAAATTAGGAATTTTAAAAGCCACTAAGAAAGCATCAAAACCAAAGTGAGCACCAAAAATACTAGCGCAGACAATATCGCGCACAAAACCGACAAGCCTTGATAAAAAAGTTGTACCAGAAACAACTGAAACTGAACGAAATAACTTACTCAACTTAAACAACCCAAAATTACATAATTAACGTATCAGCATTGTAGCAAAAACAAGCAAAAAAAGCCAACAATAACAAAATATTAACAAAATAGAACAACAGTGTTGACTTTTATAAGGAAAAAAGCTTAATATTACTAACCTTAAAGGGGATATCAAGTTTACATTTGGAGATATTACAGTGGCAAATAGTTTGCAAGCAAAAAAAAGAGCACGTCAAAACAACGTAAGGCGTCTTCATAACACAAGTTTACGTTCACAAGTTAGAACAAGTAGAAAAAAATTTATAGCAGCACTTGAAAGCGGTGACATTGAATTAGCAACAGCAACATTCAAAAAAACTTCACAAATATTAGACAAGCATGCTGGCTCCAGTATTATTCATAAAAATACAGTAGCTAGATATAAATCTAGAGCTTCTGCGGCTCTGAAGAACATCAGCACAACTACTGCTAAGCCTAGCACTAAGAAAGCAACAAAAAGTAAAAAGTAAAACACAAGTCATCGTAATCTAATAATAAAAAAGCCTGCTTATTTATACGCAGGCTTTTTTATATGTCATAGTTTCAAAAAAATAATTACTAAATAATTACTATAGATAAATAAACTAAAATTAGTTCATGCTAGCGAAGCACTAGCAACAATTGAACATATAAAATTATGTGCTTGCTCTACTTTCCTCAAGCCAAGCAGCTATATCATTTACAAGAGTGCTAACTCCTTCTCCCGAAATGCCTGATATTTTATAAAATGTGCCATCGAATTCCAGCCTTGCGCTAACATCAGCAATAATTTCGTCTAGCTCATCATCGAGCATAGCATCGCATTTATTGAATATTAGCCAGCATGGCTTAGCAGTTATCTCAGCAGAATAACCAGCAAGCTCTTTTCTAATTTTAATAATATTGTCAAAAACATCATCGCCTGATGCCACATCAACCAAGTGCAGTAATAGCCCACAACGAGACAAATGCTTTAAAAATCTAACTCCAAGACCAACACCATCAGCAGCCCCTTCAATTAAACCCGGAATATCTGCAACAGTAAAAACCTTGTCATAATCTGCTTGCACCACTCCTAAATGTGGCCTCAAAGTTGTGAATGGGTAGTCAGCAACCTTAGGAGTTGCATGAGATATCTTGCGCAACAGGGTTGATTTTCCTGCATTAGGCATGCCAAGCAAGCCAACGTCTGCCAAAATGCTTAACTCTAAGCGTAGCTTTCTATGATCACCAGGAAAACCTATAGTAGTCCGCCTAGGGGCGCGATTTGTGCTTGATTTAAAATGAGCATTACCAAAGCCTCCGTCTGCACCGACAGCGACACAAACACTTGCGTCCTCAGCAGTAACATCTGCTATAAATTCACCAGTATCGGCATCATACACTTTCGTTCCTAATGGAACTTTTACAGATAGGTCTAAACCATATTTACCATGGCATAATTTTGGAGTGCCACGAAAGCCTGATTCAGCCTTAAAGAACCTTTTATTTCTTAATTCTAATAAATTATTTAGGCTAGAATCGCCAACTAGAAAAACAGAGCCACCTCTACCGCCGTTACCACCGTCTGGACCACCGAAAGGGATGTATTTCTCTCTTCTAAAACTACTGCAGCCACGACCACCGGAACCGGCCGTAACCTCAATATTTACCTCATCAATAAATTTCATTTTAAAAACAATCTATAAATAAAATCACTCTGAAGCTGTAACAATATCAACGTACTTTCTTGACTTACCACTATTTGATTTTGTATGTCTAAACTTCACAAGGCCTGACAGAAGAGCATAAAGAGTATCATCTTTACCCTTGCCAACTCCTACACCAGCATGAAATTTTGAACCACGTTGACGTATTATTATATTTCCAGCTAAAGCTGCTTGCCCGCCATAAATTTTTACGCCAAGATACTTTGCGTTCGAATCTCTACCGTTTCTAGAACTACCACCTGCTTTTTTATGTGCCATTGCTGTACCCCTTTATTTAATGCTTTTCACTTTAACAACAGTATAACCTTGACGATGCCCCATTCTCTTCATGTGGTGCTTACGGCGCTTAAACTTAATAATGTTAATTTTTTTATCTTTTTTATGATCAACTATTTCGAACATAACCTTTGCCTTTGCAGCATCTACTGCAGACTTCTTCTCTTGATCTGCAACAAGCAAAACCTCGTCAAAAGCAACTTCTGACCCTACTTCAGCAGCCAACAAATCTACTTTGTAAAAACCACCTTCTTGCACCATGAACTGGCGACCACCGTTAGATACAACAGCATACATAACATTTACCTCGGATTATTTGAGTGTGTATTTTATAAAAATAAACTTGACTATGCAAGTTATTTATCCATATTAAAAGAAAAAACTGCTATATGTCAATTACAAACGTACGCAAAGCATATAAAAAGTTAAAATAATGCTGGGTAATCAAAAAACCACCCAAGTAAAACTTGATATGAATCTGCAGCTAGGTTAACTTATGCAAAGGCTGATTTTAGCCAAAACAGCAAGCAAAGAGAAACGTTAATGCCATACGCCGCAAAAGAAAAAACAGCAAAAACCAACTTTGATAACATCAAAAAAGTTGTGGCAAATCAGATGCAAGCTGTAGAAGATGAGCTGCAACAAAATGCTTCAACAATAGAAATAGTAAATGAAATTAGTACTCACATAATAAGTAATGGCGGCAAGAGGCTAAGGCCACTAATAATGATCTTAGCTGCAAAAAGCTGCGGCTACCAGGGCGACCAGCATGTAAAGCTAGCTACAATTCTAGAACTAATTCACGCTGCCACCCTACTACATGATGATGTTATTGATAACTCCACAAAAAGAAGAAATAAAGCAACTGCAAATTTCATTTGGGATAACAAACTATCAATTCTTGCTGGAGATTTTATCTATGCAATGTCCTTTCAAAAGATGACTTCTATAAAAAGCATGGAAGTCCTTGATATACTATCGAGCACAACCAGCTATATAGTAGAAGGAGAAATAATTCAGCTGACTCAAAACCAAAAGGCCACAATCAGCCAAGCAGATTACCTCGAAGTAATAGACAGAAAAACAGCTAAATTATTCAGCGTTGCAGCTAAACTTGGCGCAGTTTTAGGAAAAAAAGATCAAAACACAATAAAACACTTTGCAGAGTTTGGCACTAGCTTTGGCAAAGCATATCAAATTACAAACGACATTCAAGACTATAGTCATAACACCGAAAAAACAGGGAAAAATATCTGCGATGATCTTAAAGAAGGTAAGCCAACCCTGCCGTTTATACTCGCTTATGAAGATTCCAGCAACGAAGATAAAGAAACGTTAAGTAGCGCCCTTGAAAAAGGGGTAAATACAGAAAAGGTCATATATATAATAAATAAGAACAACAGCATTCAAAAATCAAAAATAATAGCAAAAAAATATATCGAGCAAGCAAAGTTGCATTTAAATCACTCGCCAAACTCGATATACAAAGATGCACTATTAACACTGTGTGCATATGTAGAGCATTTAAGCGAAGACCTCTAAACAAAGCCCCCTACTAAGTCATACAAAGCCTTTGCATAAGTTTTTTTATAACTAAATGAATAAATGACAAACAGCCAAACATTGGTTTTTAAGCAGCTAACAAATTAATACTCAACAAATACTTAGTTCCAACTATACCTCACATAAATGCACACCAGGGTTAACTGGATAATTTACTCATATAAAACAGCATACTAAAATAATTAAACACATCTACCTATGTATAAACTCATATGTTGCATTTTATTTTTAACAAATAACTTTGTGCAAAGGCATAGAATTCACCAAAAAAAAAGTATATAATTGTTTTTTGATAGTCGTAAACATGGAAGCTAAAATATGCCAGACCTAAGTTACAAAGCTTGCCAAAAGTTTTGGGATAATTACTCAGACAAAGATGTCTATAGCGTCACATCTTTTATGGAATGCTCTGAAGATTGGACCATAGACACAGAAAACAATGAAGAACTGGAAGCATCTATTGATGAGCTAGGAAAGACTCTAGACAAAATAGGAAAAGTAGAGCTTAAAAGCCCTATATCTCTAATAGAAATCATTGCATACCTGAAAATCACTAGGCTACTTCGCGTACTGCAAGCAATAGATAGTGCCAATCCGGGAGCAGCATCAAAAATCCTATTAAAAGCAGAGGAATTAGCAAAAACAAATAAATCTGCCGAGGTTTTTTTACACCGAAATGTAATTTTTGAACGTCTCAGATTGCTAACTAGAATATTCGATAACAAAAGAATACTCCTTATTCAAAGCGCAATAGAGGGAAATTAATGCGAAGACTAGTGATTTCATTAATTACAGCAACTATCTGGCTACTTTCATCTCAAGTGCTAGCATCTGAGTATGACTGCCAAAAAACATTTGAACTGACGCAAACTTGTACACAATGTAAAACTGAAAAAAACTGTACATCTTATCACTCTCTAAACTGCCCTAAAATAAAAAATTATCAAAAAAAGTGCTCAGAATATATTTCTGGTAAAATAAATGAACAACAAAGCCAACAACCACAGGACAAGCAAAATAAAAAACAAACACAAGAAGCTTATCCTATGCAAAAAAACAAAGGATTACAGGGAAGCGACTTAAACACTATCATTCCTGACCAACCTATACCCGCGCCAAGCATGAATAATGAAGCACCAAAAAAATCAAAAGGATTATCACAACCACAAAACAATTTTATCATGAAAGGATGGTACTAGGCGCTATACTTAACTAGGGAGATTTTATAACATGGAACAGGCATATAAAAAATCATTAACAACAAAACTAACGCTTACAATTAGTATTTTAAGTTTATTAGTGCCGCAATTTTCTTATGGAAGAAGTATTTTTGAGGCAGCGAGTAAAGGGGGTACTTCTAGCACAAGCAGTTCAAATACAAGCGGCAAAACAAAACAACCATACGGGACTGAAACTAGCTCAATTAGCCCACCAATACCTGTGACTGTAGAAAACCTAGAAGACATAGGAAATTCAGCAACTGCAGCTATTTTAAACGGCTACACATGGACAAGTGATGCTTTGACGGCCCAGCTTTATCCTGTATTATCAAATTCATTATCTCAAGGAATAGCCTATCTAGGAGCAGAAGTAGCTGATACTTCACTAAACACAGCTTCAGCTACTGCTATACAAACAGGAACACCAACCTCTGGCCCATATAGCTCTAATGCAGCAATACAATATGATTTAACGACTGCAACAGAATACGCATACAATTCAATTATGTACCCAATAGACACCAATTTTGCTACAACCTTAAGTGGCAGTACAACAACCAGCTCTATATTTGTAAATGCAAATAACTATAGCACAAATACTATAGCCAGCAAAAACTTACAGAACGTTAGGACCGCAGATAATTCTTCGACTACAACAACCAGTGGAACTACTATTCCCCAAGCGAAAATAAACATCAACGATATTTTATCAACTCAAGATGGGAATGATTTAACAGCAACTGATAGCTGGTCAACCAACCTAATCTTCTTAAAGATATTATTGTTGCAAAACCAAAGCTGCTCATCTAGTTTAAGCATACAAAATTCTGGCTCTAGCTCTAGCTCTAGCTCTAGCTCTAGCTCTAGCTCAACCAATAACAATGCTTCAACCTATGGAAATGTCGCGGGAACAACGAATTTGTTATGTACTACAGCACAAGCAGCTTGCATGATTACGTATGCAGTAAATAGTGTTATTCCCGATTTAACTACAAGTCTGACAAAAACCAACTCAAAAACGGGTAAAAGCTTAAAAGATACGGACCCAATACAATATAATTATTTATATAATTTATTAACTTCTGATGCAATAAAAAATTTAACCAGCACCTATAATATGAACATCAACAACACTGAATGTATAGGTGCTAGTTCAAGTTCTTATCCAAGCAGATCATTCTCTCAAGGTGCGCAAGATTTTAAAGTGTTAAATACAGTTATGGCACAAGTGGCTAATAGATTAAAAACTTTAATTCAGCAAGATATTGCTGCAGCAATAATAGATGCACTAGCAAAAACTCCACCTAATAAAAGCAGTAGCTCAGATGAATTGGCACAGATATACACACTAACAAAATCCTCAGACATAAATACCTTACTTGGTCCAAACTCACTAATAGGAATCCCTAGCAACCAGACAATTTGCACATTAAAAGTAGAGCCAGATAGTCAAACGTTAGAAGAAAAAAGAAATGCAGTTGCAGCATCTACTTTAATAGATTCGTTATCAGATGCCGGCAGCACTACAGCTATACTAGGAGATATACCGCTGACCGCTGATACTGCAGCTATAGGTGGTGGGTTTGGCTTAGTGGATAATACTGAGTCCTTTGCTAGTGCTGACGCAACAACAATTAGCAGCGCAAGGACTGCGGCACAAAGCCAATATGACTCACTAGTTACTCAGTATAATAATCAGTTCAGCGGTTATAATAGCAACAAATCAATCCCTCTAGGGATTCTAAATAATTTTAAAGGCGAAAGAACAAATATAATAACAATACCAGAATACTATGATAGCACAGGAATAATTTTAAATCCTGCTACAAGTGATGCTCGTAGCTTAGGGTACATACCAGCAGGAGAAACATGCACCTCAAAAGAAATTGAGCATTATGCTGCAACTTATAGGCTTAACCCTGACCCTAGCACAGGTAAAATAGAAACTAGCGCTTGGCAAAAGTCTATATCTTCAAATCCTAATCAAGGAATTTTAGCAAAGGAAGAGGTACAACTTTTGGCAGAAATTAGAGCCCAATTATATGAAGAGAACTTACAGCTAGAAAAAGAGTTAGCAATGGCATCAATTAATGTTTTAAATACCTTAAGTAAGAATGTAGGCGTACTATCTAAAATGAACAACGATATAGATAAAGCTATAAAATCATTTATACAAGGAAGTGAGCCTACCAAAAGTACATCATCAGGGTCGAGTTAAGGAATAACAAACCGGAGTTTAGGAACTGTGCTAAATAATCACAAAAAAACATCTTTATTATTACTTTCATGCATACTAACCCATGTGTATGCTAGCAGCAGCTCAAATACTAAAAATTACTGCGAACCAAATGATTTAACGAAATATAAACCTACTCCAACTCAAATAGTATCACCGAATCTAGAGAAGTTTGAAGACGCAATAGAATCTGGAATTATAAAGGGCAGTGCTGCTGATACTAGCACTCTAAAGCTAAATGAAAGCCCTTATAATATATTCGCACTGACTGTTGAAGAAGCCACAAGAATCGCTAGAAAAGCCAATCAAATCAATAGTGATAAAATAATGAACACATCATCCGTTATTGGAACATCAATAAAACCGTTACAAATAGTATATGACGTGAACTATATAACCACAGCAATAATTAAAAATATAATGTCTCCTATAAACAGTGCGGCTCAAAGTGATGGCAGTCTAAGCTTTCCTGGCATAGCCAAAACTAGTGACAATAGCTCAACTGCACAGCAAAACAGCATAAACTCACAAAACACAACTGACTTAACAGGAAATATTACATATAATGACATAATAAACGATTTTGTAGGAGTCGATCCAACTACCCCTCAGTTTAATAACGGATCTTTGTCTATAGACCAATTAGACTTAAATGTACAAGGATATAAGTTGTTAGCAGATGGCTGTTCGTATACGATGCCACCGCCCACGACCAGCTCAACAACATCAAGCTCTAGTACTGCAACCGACTCAACCAGTCAACTTTCAACTCCACCAGCTGGGTCTGGCATCACTGGTGGTAGCAACTCGAACACTATTAAAAAAAGTTTAAGACAATGCTCTGCGGCAGTAGGAGCTTGTATACTAAACAGTACCCAAAAGACATTAATTCCCCTTATCATTACATACCTAGATGGATTTTCAAGTTCTAGTTCAACTGATACAAAAGATTATAATCAGCTATATAGCGAGACGGTTGAAAAAGTAAATAAGATCGCAGATGAAGACCTATCTGAGTTTGGGACAAGTACCGGCATGTCATTTCCAACTAGCTGTTTAGATGCTACATGCTCTGGAAGCAACTGTGCATCTGCATCTGATGTTCAAACTGAACTAGGGACTTTCTCGAGCATGCTAGGCGAAGTTGATGACAAGCTACAGAAAATGCTAGCTATAAAGATAAAAAATTTACTAGCAAAGAACGTACAGAGTAAAACTACTACAGAAAACTCATACAAGGATCAAAAATATTTTATCAATATGGGGTATAGCTTAGGAGGAATTATTAGTTTAAGCAGCTTTGGAATTCCTGATAGTAGTAAATCTCCGCTACAATGCAGTACAAAATCTAAATATTTATCAGCATCACTAGCAGCTATCTCAAGTAATTTAATTGACAGGGTTGATAAGGCCGCTCCTGCTCCGGCATATATGGTAGATGATCTTTCACTAGGAACAAACTCTATCGCTGTAGCTGGTGGCTTTGGATCGATTCAAAATCAAAATAATGTAGCTAACTATTCAACCAACATTCCACTTATGCTAAATGAAAGAACAAAAGCAGAAAACACTCTCAAACTATTAAAAACAGTATATAACAAATCTGTTAAATCATTCATTGCTCAAAAATCACTAGCATTACAAAACTTAAGAGAAATGATTTCTAAGCGTAGTGAGTTGCATAAAGTTCCTTTAATATATAATACACTAGAACTAAATTATAAATGCCAAAATGGTATTAACTCAGCAACATCTGAAAGTGACTGCCAGTTTCAAGATCCATTTAGCAATATAACTACTGACTGGAACTTAGAAAGCGGCCAAATATGCTCATTACAAGAATTGGAAAATATGGAAGCTACCTGGCGTCAACAGCCAGGACCAAACAATAGTATAAACCCATGGCAGCAGCAAATAAAGTACTCCAGTGCTACTGAAGTTAGCAGAGCTAAGCTACTTCTTCTTGCAGAAGTTAAAGATCAAATATATCAAAACAAAAACTTGCGAGATAAAATTTTAGCTGCAAATGCATCATCTATGATAACTTCATTGACAGATAGTAAACTAGCCATGGAAAATTTACTAATGAGTGTGAAATCAGCAGAGAAATCATATATAACAGGAAGTAGTAATTAATAAAATATAGTTATATAGGGCTAATAATATAAGCTTGTGGGTCATATGGCAAACACCCTGCATCTATTACGAAAGTCATGCAGCACACCCGTCATTGCGAGGAGCGCAGCAACGTCGCAATCCAACCATACCGGTTATTGCGATAATCATAGGGACCTAGTACCGTAATTGGGTTAGCAAACCTGCGCGGCAACCCCTTTGTTGTATCAGCGGTCCTAGTAACCCTGGCCCCTCACGTCATTGCGAGGAGCGCAGGTAGGTAGCAATCCATACCAACTAAATTATTGCTGCCACATAGGGACAACTAGTCATTGCGGCAAATTCGTAATACACAAAACTTATGACAAATAAAACCTAAGTATTATCATCATATCGAGAGGAAAAGCTAAACTGAGGGTATTGGTCACTACAAAGCAGTTGTGCATAACAGATAACTCTATAATTCCAACGTAAATAACCCTCTACAAACTTAAATATAATTCCAGGGTATTGACCTGTGATAATAGTTATCAAATACCCTATAAAACTTACAGGTAGAAATATAGCCATAAGCAAAAGCAGTATGATGCTATGCGGCAATACTAAAAACCATTTAAATAAAGGCAAAAATCTGCCTAAATGGGTACCTGGATGTGGTATAACTAAAGTTTTATCTGATGCCTCAAGATCAGGAAAGTGAGGGGAGAGTAATAACAAGTAACATAAAGTACTAACAACAAAAGAAGTTATGGCCCTATTCCATGCGAATATCCAGCTAGGGTATTTCCTGCAACATGCAAATAATGCTACAACAGGGAAAAACACAATAAAGACTGAGCTTATATTAAAAAGCATTATTACAAGAAGAGACCATAGACAAAATAAAATAAATAGACAATAAAATATTAGTACTAGTGGCTTTGCTAAATTATTTTGTAATACAGAAGACACGTATTGTTTTATATTAAAAATAGCATGATGCAAAAAAGCAGTAGTCAACAATGATTCATCTTCCTGTGCTAGAGCTCTTTGATTTGCTTGTATTTCATCACTTAATATATTTTTAAGATCCGTACTATTATCTATGTATGTTATAGAATCGGTGTTGTTAAATAAATTAAAATCAGTTTCTAGATTAGAAATTAAACTTGGGCTGGACCAAAGTAATAGCATTAAAAGCAAAGGCAACACTATAATAGGAGCAAATAAACTACGAATACGGGAACGTTTTTTTATATAATCTACTTTAAAAGAATAACCTTGCATTATAATCCCTCATAATAATCAAAACTATTTTATTATAACTAATACTGACAAATATGTCAGCAACAAAAGTATTAGCTAGATGTAGCTTCCGATACACCATCTTTTACTTTTTCTATTATATTAGAAGTAGATTTACCTGGAATTAAATCCAGTATTTTTACCTCACCTCCGTATGATTTAACAACTTCAGCACCTACTACCTGCTCTTTTGTATAATCTGAACCTTTGATTATATATTTAGGTTTAATTTCTGCAATGATGTTGGCTGGGGTTTTTTCATCAAAAAATACAATATAATCAACAGCACTCAATGCTTTCAACATAAGCACTCTATCATCCAAATTATTTATAGGGCGCTCAGGGCCTTTAATTGAGGTAATTGAGGCATCAGAATTTATTGCCACAACTAACTTATCAGCTAATCTTTTAGCTCTCTGTAAAAAGCTAATATGCCCGGCGTGCAGAATATCAAAACAACCATTTGTCATGGCGATGCTATAACCATCTGCTTTGGCGGCAGCTATATCCTCCAAAACAGCAGAATTAGTTAAACTAGTTATTTGGCAGCAATTATCATTAAATAAATCGGTAGCAGATACAGATGCAGCACCATGCTTTTTCACAACTAAACCTGCCGCTTTGTTTGCATAATGCATAGCTTCACTCCAGCTATAATTAGCTAAAACACAGGAACTAATTACGGCAATTACAGTATCACCAGCACCAGTTACATCATACACTTCTGCTGCATTAGCATGAACATGATCATATTTATTATTATAAATAAGCGACATACCTTTTGGGCCTTGTGTATACAGAACATGAGCAATATTATATTGCTGCATTTGTTGCTGAATTTTTTCTTTGTAATCTGCATTATCTTTATTGAGTTTAAGTAATAACTTAAGCTCAGCTGCATTTGGTTTAACAAGATCAGCTCCTGCATAAGCTGCAAAATCACTTTGCTTCGGATCGACAAAAACCATTTTAGATGCAGCTTTTGCTGCTTCTATAAAACTAGCTGAAATCTGCATAGAGCCTTTAGCATAATCTGAAACAATACAACCATCATAATCAGCAATATTTTCTTTAAATAGCTCCAGTAATTGCTCTGATTCAGCTAAAGTAGCATAACTTTCATTATCTACCCTCAACATTTGTAA
>JABJPE010000023.1 GCA_018664045.1 Legionellales bacterium
ATACATGAAATTGGTGGCAAAGGAATCTTTGTAAAAGAGCTAGAACAAGCTCTGCTCGAGCAAAAAGCAGATGTAGCAGTACACTCAGTTAAAGATATGCCCAGCAAATTAACAGCTGAACTAAGCCTGCCATGCATTCTAGAAAGATCTCTGCCACACGATATATTAATTAGCAAACAAAACCTGAGCTTATCCAAATTAGCGCCTGGCTCAATCGTTGGTACCTCAAGTATTCGCAGAGAACTTCAGCTAAAGCTAATGCGCCCTGATTTAATATACAAGCCAATACGCGGCAATGTCGGCACTAGAATAAAAAAAATAGGCCATGGATATGACGCTATTATTTTAGCCTATGCTGGAATCGCAAGATTACAACTTACAGAGCACATAACAGAAAACTTTAAACTCTCTGAGATGCTGCCAGCTGCAGGACAAGCTGCTATTGGCCTGCAGTGCCTTACGCAAAATGACAAAATAATGAATATGCTTACAACACTGGACCATAAGGCATCAAATGTTTGTATTACTGCCGAAAGAAGCGCAATGTAAAACCTAGGCGCCCATTGTTTTGCACCAGTAGCTGCATATGCAGAACATGCAGAAGATAAAATAAAATTACATGCAAAAGTTTTCACAAACACAGGTCACATACAAACCACCCAAACCGGACCCTGTACTGCAGCATATGATATTGGTAAAGAAGCAGCAGTAGAGTTGATACATCAAGGCGCATTAGATATAATATCTAAAGCAAAGGAGTAAAAAATGTTAAAATTTATAAGAGCCATAACAGTCACAGCTCTAACATGCCTAAACATGGCAGTGTTAGGTAGCATATTCTTTATTTTGCTAATAATACAAACCATAAGTCCCACTAAAAAACTTAAACAGATTTTGTTTTTATGCTCTGAACAGACCTACCATGCATGGGTGGATATAAACACTACTATTTTTAAAATATTTTTACCAACAAAGTGGGATTTCGATATTCAAAATGATATTTCAAATAAAGCATGGTATGCACTAGTGGCCAACCACTGCTCTGGAGTTGATATTTTGATATTACAAGGCGCTTTCAATCGCAAAATACCACATCTAAAGTTTTTTATGAAAGACTCTCTTAAATGGATACCATTTGCAGGACAAGTATGCTACCTATCTAACTACCCCCTGATAAAAAGATACACACCATCACAAATTAGAAAAAACCCTAAATTAATGCATGAGAATGTACAAAGCGTGATCAACTCATGTCACAACCTAAAAAAGCAACCAACGACAATAATTAACTTTTTAGAAGGAACTAGATTAACCCCAGAAAAACATAAAAAGAGCAAATCCCCCTATAAAAATTTACTGCCACCCCAAGCTGGCGGTACCGCTATAGTTTTAAACGAACTCCAACATGAAATAAAACAAGTACTAGATGTTACTATCAGCTATAAAAAAGGAGCAACACTAGTTGACTTTATAACCGGTAACATTCCGAAAATATCAATACGCTATAAACTTATTGAGGTAGATAATTCATGGCATGGTGACTTCTATAAAGATCGCAGCTTCAGAGCAAGCATCGTTACTAAATTAAAAGGCATTTGGCAAGATAAGGATGAAACCCTTGAGCAATTGAGCACAGAAACTTAATGAAAATATTGCTGATAAAAATGTCATCATTAGGTGACGCCATCCACACACTGCCTGCCATTACTGACATTGCATCACTATACCCTAATGCAGAAATAACATGGGCAGTAGAACCAAATTTCGCCGCCATACCGGCCATGCACCCAGCAATTACGCATATTATTTCAACGCCACTTAGAAACATAAAAAAAAATATCATGTCGAAACAAAGCATCAGCACCTTAACGCAAATACGCCATGAGCTAAATAAGCAGCAATATGACCTAGTCATAGATGCTCAAGGCCTGTTAAAAAGCAGTTTACTTAGCAAAATTGCAAACGGTAAAAATTTTGGTTACTGCAGAAAATCAGCGCGCGAAGCTATAAGCGCTATTTTTTATAAAAATAAAATAAGCATAGCAAAAAATCAACACGCCGTTATGCGCACGAAAAAGCTCTGCGCTGCAGCGCTAAAATATGACATGCCTCAGGAAATAAACTACGGAATAACTGCAACAAACCAAACTACAGATCCTTATGTTATTTTATTTCATGGCACTACCTGGGCAAGCAAACACTACCCCCAAGAACAATGGCTGCATCTTATTAAGATAATTACCACAGCAGGCTTTAAAGTAAAAATACCCTGGGGCAACCAAGTTGAATATAAAAGAGCGCAACAACTAGCTACAATAGCAAATACAGAAGTGTTGCCAAAATCAAGCTTAAGCGAGCTCAAAGATATAATTTTCAATGCTAAAGGCGCAATAGGAGTAGATACTGGGCTTACACATTTAGCTGCTGCCCTCGGCACTCCATGCATTGGGCTTTATGGGCCCACAGATCATGATCTAGCTGGTAATTTGGGGCAATATCAAGCGCAAATATCTACGCGCAGAGACTGCGCGCCCTGCCAAAGAGCAAACTGCTGCTGCAATAAAAATAACCATACAACAATTGAGAGACGCAATTTTAGTGGTAGTGCCAGCAAAGACCCAAACCAAGTACCAAGTTTTTTGTGCATGGGGGCAATAACGCCTGCAGATATTTGGGCTAAACTACAAAGTATTTGGGAAAAATAAAACTTATGATAAAGCGCTGCGCAACTCAGCTACACACTTATTATAGTCAGCGGCTCCAAATAAAGCCGAGCCCAAAACGAAATCATCCACACCACAACCTGCAAGCTGCGCAATATTGTTTTGATTAACACCACCATCGATGGTTATTCTGCAAGCCAAACCGCGCTCTTGAATTATTTTATGTAATGCCATGACTTTTTCGTAAGCTGCAGGCATAAACTGCTGCCCACCAAAACCTGGGTTTACTGACATTACTAAAACCGAATCAAGATCTGGCAAAAACTCAACAATGCGACTAACATCTGTATCAGGGTTAATGGATAAGCCTGCCTTACAGCCCACACTTTTAATGTGTGCTATAGCCTGCCGCACATCAGGAACGGCCTCAACATGAAATGTAATCGCAGACGCGCCAGCATCAGCGAACATGTCGATTAAATTAGCCACTGGCTTTGTCATCAAATGAACATCAATAATTGCATCGATGCCATATTTTCGAAGGCTACGGCAAACATCAGGACCTATTGTTAAATTAGGCACAAAATGATTATCCATCACATCGAAATGAATACCATCTGCACCTGCGGCCAACACATTACTCACATCCGCGCCAAGACGCGCAAAATCAGCTGATAAAATCGAGGCTAAAATTAAATTGCTCATACTAATATTTCCCCAATAAAT
>JABJPE010000024.1 GCA_018664045.1 Legionellales bacterium
GTTACAACAACAGGCTTTGCAGTTATCTTAGTTATGTTTTTTGCACTATACTGTGGCAGATCTACTTTAGCGCCTTGTAGTACTATTGGTGCAGTTGCCATAAAAATAATTAATAACACCAAAACGACATCAATGTATGGAACAACATTAATTTCAGCAAGTAAGCGCCGCTTAGTGCGCCTGGTCATAGTTTAACCTTGAGTGCAATAACTTGGAGTAGCTCTTCTTGAAAAATATCATATCTATCAGATAAATAATCAAGCTGACTTGTCATTCTGTTATAAAAAATAACTGCAGGTATTGCAACAAACAAACCCAAAGCTGTAGCTACAAGAGCTTCACTTATACCAGGAGCTACCACCGCTAGAGTCGCTTGCTCTGAACTATTTATTGCAGAAAATGCATGGATAATACCCCACACTGTACCAAATAATCCAACATAAGGGCTAGTTGAACCAATAGTTGCTAGCCACACTAATGGGTCTTGAAGTTTCTGCGTAGCTTTAGTTTCAATTATTTGCATAGCCCGTTTTGTTAAAGGTAATGCATAGTTCATATCATTATTACTGGCACAAGCCTTATTGAAAGTATCACAGCCGACAATAAATATTTTTTCTAGAGTATTTGTACTGGATTCGGTCAAACTAATACTGGAATATAATCCTGGAAGGTCTGAGCTATTACTAAACTTTTCTTCAAACAAAACCAGCTCTTGTTTAGCCTTCCTAAATAAAATAAAACGCTCGATTATCAGTGCCCATGATATTATAGAAGTTAAAAATAATATCGCAAAAACACATTGTACAATAATACTCGAAGAGCTTATATAAGAGATAATGTCAGCCATAGTAATTCCATATAAAACTAATTAATCAACTAAATCCTGTAATACATATTGTAAAATACCACCACTATTGTAGTAATTTAACTCATTTAAAGTATCAATTCGACACAAAACTTCTTTTGTAAAACTAGATCCATCTGATTTTCTAACAACAACATTAACATTTAAACTAGGCTTAGTTAGTTTAGCTATACCAACGACATCGATACTTTCACTACCATCTAAGTCCCACTCAAACCTATCATCACCAGACAAAAATTGGAGCGGCATAACGCCCATGCCAATTAAATTCGAACGATGAATTCTCTCAAAACTTTCGGCTAAAACTGCTTTTACGCCTAGCAAATATGTGCCTTTAGCAGCCCAGTCACGAGAAGAGCCAGTGCCATATTCAGCACCCGCGATCACAACCAATGACCTGCCCTCTGCCTTATATTGCATCGCGCAATCAAAAATAGATATTATTTCATCACTAGAGACATGCTTAGTATAACCACCTTCTTTTGTAACCATTTCATTTTTCAAACGTATATTAGCAAAAGTTCCGCGGGTCATAACTAAATGGTTGCCACGACGTGATCCATATGAATTATAGTTTTCAGGCATAACCCCTTGGTCAGCTAAATATTCTGCTGCAGAGCTATCATGTGCAATCGCACCTGCAGGAGAAATATGATCTGTAGTAACACTATCGCCAAGCACAGCCATAATAGCTGCATTGCTAATATCTTGATTATTTTTCCCACCTAAATTATCAAAAAAACTTGGTTTTCTAATATAACTAGAGTTTTCATCCCAAGCATAATTATTACCAGTTTTAACTGCTATATCCTGCCATGCAGTATCGCCCAAAAACAAACCTTTATATTCTTGCAAAAATATTTTTTTATCAATTAAGTTAACATAAGATTTAACTTCCGCATCGTTAGGCCAAATATCGCTAAGATATACTTCTTTGCCATCTGCAGCATAACCAAGTGGGTCTTTGGTAAGATCTAACATAGTACTGCCAGCTAATGCATAAGCCACAACAAGCGGCGGCGAAGCTAACCAATTTGCTTTTGTAAGCGGATGTATCCTACCTTCAAAATTACGGTTACCAGATAATACCGAAGATACTATAAGTTTATCTTTCTTTATAGCTGTTTCAACTGCATCTGGTAGTGGCCCAGAATTTCCAATACAAGTAGTACAACCATAACCGACCAAATAAAACCCAAGCTGTTCTAAGTATTTTAATAACCCTAGTTTTTCTAAATAAGCTATTACTACTTTAGATCCTGGTGCAAGTGAAGTTTTAACCCATGGCTTTGTTACCAAGCCAAGTTCAATAGCTTTCTTTGCTAGTAATGCAGCAGCTATTAAAACAATTGGATTAGAAGTATTTGTGCAACTTGTAATAGCTGCAATTACTACATCACCATGGTTAAGAGGACGATTTGAATCATAAATATTTTTAGTTACTTTCGATGAATTATTTGTGGAAGATAATTTATCTATAATAGTAGGCAATTCAGATAATAAAGCCTTATCTTGAGGTCTTTTAGGCCCTGCAACACAGGGTTTAATGGTTGCAAAGTTTATATCAATAACATCAGTAAAAATTGTAGGCGATGTTTTTTCATTATGCCACAAACCTTGTTGTTTTGCATAAGCCTCTACTAGAGCAATATGTTCTTCATCACGACCGGTAGTACGCATATAGTTACAAGTTTCAGTATCTATTGGGAATAATGCACAAGTAGACCCAAATTCAGGAGACATATTTGAGATAGTAGCCCTTTCTTCTAAAGTTAAATTAGTAACCCCATCACCAAAAAACTCTACAAATTTACCAACCACACCATATTCACGTAAAATATTTGTAATAGTTAGTACCAAGTCAGTTGCAAATACACCTGCTGGCAATTTACCTGTAAGTTTAACCCCAATCACCTCAGGGATTAACATACTAATTGGCTGTCCGAGCATTGCAGCTTCAGCTTCAATACCACCAACACCCCAACCAAGAACCCCTAAAGCATTTACCATTGTAGTATGGCTGTCGGTACCTACCAAGGTATCTGGGTATAATTGAGCGCCATCCTCTCCAGGCTCAGCCCAAACAGTAGCGGCTAGCTTTTCTAGGTTAACTTGATGACAAATACCACTGCCTGGAGGAACTACGCGGAAATTTTCAAATGTTCCTTGTCCCCATTTAAGAAATTTATAGCGTTCCTGATTTCTAGCAACTTCATTTGCAACATTTACTTTATGTGAAGATTTTGAACCAAAGTCATCTACATTGACAGAATGATCAATAACTAAATCGACCTTGCATTTTGGATTTATTAACGCTGGGTTTTTACCAGCCTTAAGCACAGCATCACGCATAGCAGCCAAATCAACCACAGCTGGCACACCAGTGAAATCCTGCATAAGAACACGGCTTGGATGAAAAGATATCTCTTCACTAGATCCTTTTAAGCTTACCCATTCTGCCATAGCACGAATGGCTTGCTCATCAACAGCAATACTGTCGATATGGCGCAACAGGTTTTCGCATAATATTTTAAGCGAAATAGGAAGCTGCGATAAATTTTCTAAACCAGCTATCTTAGCTGCTTTGTTTATGCTGTGATAACTAAAAACATTATCACCAACGACCAGCTTATCTGAAATATGTTCGGACTTTATTGTCATAGAACTCTAACAACCTTAAATTAAAATGGAATATCGTCATCAGTTTCAACATCCATAGCTGGTGCTGGAGCTGGCTGAGATGTTGGCGCACTTCTAGGCTTAGCAGCTGCTTGACTAGGCTGACTAGCAGACATATCTTGTTCGCCCTTTCTATCTAGCATATGCATTTCATTTGCAACAATTTCAGTAGTATATCTTTCATTATTATCACGATCAGTCCACTTTCTTGTGCGCAACGATCCTTCTATGTAAATTTTAGAACCCTTATGCAGGTACTCGCCAACTATTTCTGCAAGACGACTAAAGAACACTACACGATGCCACTCAGTACGATCTTGAACGTCGCCTGACGTTTTATCACGCCAACTTTCTGATGTTGCAACAACAACATTAGCAATTGCATTACCCTCTGGTGTGAACCTGACTTCAGGCTCTTTGCCCAAGTTTCCTACCAATATAACTTTATTTACACCTCTTGACATATATCATACCTCTCTTAATTAAAATACTACTCTCTGTAAAATGACATTATCAATCGAGTAAAAACAAATATCAAGACAGTAAATAAATATTTACGCCTATGCGTTGATGCAAAAGGATATTTCTTGCTTTATTTTTACTCTAGAACTGCTGTTGGCATTAATTTTAACATATAATCTACTTTCATCTTCAGCAAAAAAAACTGCAACAACCCCATAAATACTTTTTATTTTATCTATCAACATGATTAATGCGTCATCATCATTAATATCTAATAAATATGACTCCTCAATTAAATTAGGTGCTCGCAAATTTATAAATAAAAGGGCCCAGCAACAAATTATTATAATAAATAATATTGCAACTCCATATTCAGGATAAAAATACTGCGCTAAACCAGATAGAAGTCCACCACTAAAAATACCAAAAAACTGACAACTAGAAAACAGGCCCATTACTGATCCACGACATTTAGTTGGTGCAAACTTGCTTGCCAATGAAGGCAATATAGATTCGAAAAAACTAAATCCAGCAAAAAACAATGCCACCGCTAAAACTAGGTTACTGTAAGATATAGGGCCATAAATAATCATGCCAAAAGCACCTAAAAAACCCAAAATAGCGAGCATTGAATAGTCTCTATATTTATTTTTTTTATCAACAGTAATAATTGCAGGAATTGCTATGATCAAAGACAAAAGCAATGCAGAGGTATAAAAACCCCAATGCTGACTAATATCTATTTTAACCTTGTTAACAAGAACTAGGGGGAGCTGAATAAACAATGCCGTGTAAAGAGTATGCAGCGCCCAAATTCCAAAATAAACTCTAATTAAATTTATATCATTAACAACTTTAAACACGTTTTTCTTAGTAAGAACATCCTTAGATCTATCTTCACTTGGCAGCACAAAAAAAGCAATAGTAGCACCTATACAAGCAGCAACAAAAGTTAATAAAAATATATTACTAAATCCAAAAGCCGAGGCAAAAGCAGGGCCAATTAAAACAGACAGGAAAAAACTAAAACCTATAAAACCGCCTATTACTGCCATAACAAGAGTTCGTTTTTCATCATTTGAATTATCGGCAACACATGCTAGTATGGTACTTCCAATAGCTCCAGCACCCTGTATTGTACGGCCTAAAATCAACCCATAAACATCTGTTGCCATATAAGCCACAAGGCTTCCTAATGCTAATAAACATAAACCTGCAATTATCACAGGGCGACGCCCTACTCTATCAGATAAAAAACCCAAAGGAAGTTGCAATAACGCCTGTGCAAAACCATACGCTCCTACAACTAATCCTAAAGACGCATAATTAAAATTACTATATGACGAGACATATAAGGCAGCAACTGGCAAAATCATCATTAAACCGAAGATTCTAAGGCAAAAAATAAAAGCCAAACAAGAGCATACTTGTAAATTATTTTTATTCATAAAGGCAACCAAAAGATTATAGTGTTAATATTTCCTTAAGATTATTATGTTACCATATACTATATAATAAAGTAAAAGGTGGCAACATGAACAACTTCAACATGACAACTCGAGAAAAGGCAATTATGAGCATAACAGCTATATTTAGCATGTATATCTGCTACTTTTCTATGCTTTTAATGACAAAAACCTCATTAATACCTTTGTTTTTAAAGACATTGGGCATTGGAGGCACAATATTTTTTATAATTATTTTGCTCAATTACATTGTAAAAGCTAACAAATATTAATTTCTTATACTTGATTAATATTGACTTATTAATGTGAAATTTATAAAACACAACCCATAATTTATAGAACAGACGGAGTAATAAACATGCAAAATGAAAATTCATTAAGCCAAGAAGATTTAACAACAGCTAATATACACAAATGCCCAATAAGCCTAGAAGAGCTAACAATAGCCAATGCAAATGATTTTATTTTAGTAAAAGTCATTACAGGAGCAGATGCCTGCTCTCACTACTTTATCCACAACTCAGCACAAAATCAGTTTTTTGGTTTAGATAAATGCCCAAATACTAGGGCTAAAGGAGAATATAAAGCGCTATATCTAAAGAATTTATCAGCTGAATTAAAGATCCAGGTTTTAGGCTTAAAAGATAACACTGAATTTAACCTTTTTTTGGCAAATGAAGAATTACAAAATGACATTAAAACAGGGTCTTTTACTTTTAAAACAGTCGCAACAAATCCAGCAACAACACTAGATGAATTTAAAAATTTATTAACCACTTATCCATTACAAAAGCATGCAATTATAAATACAGCGAATAATGAATCTCTACGCCATTACTTTGCGAGGGAAAATAAAACAGAATTTGTCGAAGTTTTAATGACAGATCTACATGATGCTGCAGTAAATGGAGAAACTGAGAAAGTAATATCTTTGATTGCAGGTGGAGCTGATATTAAAGCAAAAGATAACGATGGCAAGACCCCGCTGCACTTGGCTGCAGCAAATGGACATACTGAAACAGTAACAGCTTTAATTGAAGCTCGCGCAGATATTGAAGCCAAAGATAACCATGGCGCAACCCCGCTGCACGGGGCTGCATTAAACAGAAAAACTGAAACAGTAAATGCTTTAATTGAAGCTGGCGCAGGTATCGAGGTCAAAGACAACTATGGCCACACCCCGCTGCACGGGGCTGCATCAAGAGGACAAACTGAAACAGTACTAGCTTTAATTAAAGCTGGCGCAGGTATCGAGGTCAAAGACAACAATGGCTTCACCACGCTGCACGGGGCTGCATGGAATGGACATGCTTCTACAGTAAATGCTTTAATTGCAGCTAACGCTGATATTAACTCCAGATCTTACGGGGGCCTGACCCCGCTGCAATGTGCTGTGCACAATGGACACACTGAAACCGTAAAAGTTTTAATTAATCACGGAGCTTGTGCTAAAGGTTTATGGGGGCTGCTGCTTGGCGCTACACTAAGTGGAAAAACTAAAGTAGTAAAAGCTGTAATGACACATAAAATAAGCAACATTGTGAGGAGCGTACGGCAGCTACTACCCACCCCGTCATTGCGAGGAATATGCTGTAACCACCCACCCCCAAAGGCTAATCAATTCGATAACAATATTGAAACCTTTATTGAGACATGTGGCAACCACCCAACTCCGTCATTGCGAGGATCGCATAAACCCGCAGCTTTAGCGCATGGTGGTAGCGACGCCACAGTGACCGGCATAAAGGCAACAACTGCTAAAGCAGATTCAAAACCATTGATATAAGCGTTAATTGTTTCAACTTGATTAATATTTACTTTTTCATGTGAAATTGATAAAATAAAACACATAATTTATAGTGCAGAGGAATAACACACATGCCAAATGAAAAACACAAATGCCCAATAAGCCAAGAAGAGCTAATACACGATAATATCAATGATTTTATTTTAGTAAAAGTCAGTAATACAGAAATAGAGCGTGCGACCCACGCCCACTACTTTATCCATTCCTCAATACAAAATGTTTTTTTTGGTTTAGAAAAATGTCCGCTGACCCGGGCTACAGAAGAATATCAAGCGTTATATCTAAAAGATTTATCAGCTAAATTAAAGATCCAGGTTTTAGGCTTAACAGATAGCACTGAATTTAACCTTTTTTTGGCAAATAAAGAATTACAAAACCACATTAAAACCGGATCTTTTACTTTTAAAGAAACAGCTATAAATCCAACAACAACAATAGATGAATTTAAAAATTTGATAACCAGCTATCCATTACAAATTGATGCGATTATGAATACAATGAATAATGCGACTCTACTCCATTACTTCGCACAAGATAATAAAACAGAATTTGTAACAGCTTTAATTGATAAAGGCGCTGATAAAGAGGCCAAAGATAACAATGGCAAGACTCCGCTGCACTGGGCTGCAATACAAGGACATACTGCAACAGCACTAGCTTTAATTACAGCTGGCGCAGATATAGAGGCCAAAGGTAACCATGACTGGACCCCACTACACTTGGCTTCAATAGAAGGACATACTGAAATAGTA
>JABJPE010000025.1 GCA_018664045.1 Legionellales bacterium
CCAGAGAATAGGGGACTTAGCATGGGCCGCAGGTGATGCTAGAGCAAGAGGGTTCTTGCTAGGCGCGACCGCAGGTCGTACAACTTTAGCTGGTGAGGGCTTGCAGCATACTGATGGCCATAGCCATGTATTCTCTAGCGTGATTCCAAATTGTGTTAGCTACGATCCTACTTATTCATATGAATTAGCAGTAATTATGCAGCATGGCTTAGAGCGTATGTATGGCAATAATGAAGATGTATATTATTACATAACCATGATGAATGAAAATTATGAGCATCCGCCTATGCCGCAAGGTGCCCAAGAGGGTATCATTAAAGGCATGTACAAATTAAAAGCACTAGGACATGGCAAGAGGCAGGCGGTTTTATTTGGTTGTGGCGCAATTCTACGTGAGGTTGAAGTTGCCGCGCAGTTACTGCAAGATGATTATAATATTGCGACTGATGTGTGGAGCATAACAAGTTTTACAGAGCTCAAGCGTAATGCAGAAAAATGTCTGCACCACAATATGCATAATATAAGTGCTAAGCCTAAAAAAAGTTATATAGCTGCAGAGCTTGATGTTTATGATTGCCCAGTAATAGCTGCAACTGATTATATTAGAACTTTTGCTGAGCAGATCAGGCCTCATATAAAAAATCCATATCATACTCTAGGTACAGATGGCTATGGCCGCAGTGATACTCGAGCAAAACTTAGGGAATATTTTGGCGTGGATGCAAAAAGTATTGCATATACAACTTTGTACGCGCTTTACCAGCAGCAAATTATAGGTATAGAAACTATTGAAGATGCCGCTGCCAGATACAAAATTGCACAAGATAAAGAATATACTTTATATACATAACGAATGGAGTGTTTAATTGGCTAAATTAACAGAAATAAAATTTCCAGATTTAGGTGGGGCGCAAGATGTTACAGTCATTGAGATTTTAGTCAATGTAGGTGATGATGTTGTTGCAGAACAGCCACTTTTAACCTTGGAAGGCGATAAAGCCACAATGGAAGTTCCATCAGCATATGCCGGAAAGATAGCAGCCTTTAATGTTAAGGTGGGTGATGTTATCAATGAAGGTGATTTAATAGGAAAGATGGAATTAGCAGCAGAAAAAGTGGTAGAAGAGATAGCGCCAATTAAAACTGAGGCTCATCATACTGCTGATTCTGTGGCAAAGCCAGCTGCAACAAAAGTATATTTTCCAGATTTAGGTGGGGCTACCGATGTCACTGTTATTGAGGTTTTAGTTGGTGCTGGTGATGATGTTGAGTCAGAGCAGCCACTGTTAACTTTAGAAGGCGATAAAGCTACAATGGAAGTTCCAGCAGCATATTCAGGGAAATTATTAGAATTAAATGTAAAGGTTGGCGATATTATTAATGAAGGTGATTTAATAGGTATTATAGAAGCGGTGGTTGTTGCTGCTAATAAAACTACAGATTCAGTTAGTGCCGATGTAGTAGATTCTGACAAGCAGCAGGCGACTGCAGTTACAGATATGAGTGCTGATAGCCCGGTTACCGATAATGGTGCTTTAGTTTATGCGGGTCCTTCTGTTCGGCGTTTAGCCTATGAGTTTGGGGTGGATTTAGCTAAAGTAAAGGCTACTGGGCCACGTGGTAAACTTCTAAAGAAAGATTTGCAAGATTATGTTAAAGGCGTAATTGCAGGTGCTGCTACAGGTAGTGGTATACCAAAGATGCCCACTGTGGATTTCACAAAATTCGGTAGTGTTAAGCTGCAGCCACTGAATAAAATTAAACGCTTAACCGGTGAGTTCTTATCACGAAATTGGCTTAATATTCCACATGTTACTCAGCATGATTATGTTGATATTACTGATTTAGAGCAGCTGCGTAAAGATCATAAAAAGTCATTTATAGAGCAAGGAACAAGGCTAACGTTACTTGTTTTTGTTATGCAGGCTTTAGCTGAATCGCTAAAAGAATTTCCTGCATTTAATTCATCCCTGTCAGCTGATGGCAAAGATTTAATTTTGAAAGACTATATCAATATAGGTTTTGCAGTCGATACTCCAAATGGCTTAGTTGTGCCTGTAATTAGAGATATCACAAGCAAAAGTATCTTGGAATTATCGCATGAGATTGTAAAGCTAAGCACTACGGCAAGAGAAACAGGTTTAGCTCCAGCTGATATGCAGGGTGGTTGTGTTACTATTTCTAGTTTAGGTGGCATTGGCGGCGAATTTTTTACTCCAATAGTAAATGCTCCTGAAGTGGCAATTTTAGGTTTGTCTAAATCGAGTATTCAGCCAGTGTATGATGGTAAATCATTTGTGCCGCGTTTGATGCTGCCACTATCATTGTCATATGATCATAGGGTAATAGATGGCGCTGAAGGCGCAAGATTTTTAGTGTATTTTAGTGAGCGCCTAATTGCGCAAGCTAAGCAAAGTTTATAATTATTGAGAGGAATAAAAAGAATGGCAAATTTAAATGTCGATTTAGTAGTATTAGGGAGTGGCCCAGGTGGCTATGCTGCAGCTTTTCGTGCGGCGGACTTGGGTTTGTCAGTTGCCTTAGTAGAAAAACATAAAACTTTAGGCGGGGTTTGTCTTAATGTTGGTTGTATTCCATCAAAAGCACTTTTGCATGTCGCTGAGATAATTAATAGTAATAAAGAAATGGCTGAGATGGGCGTTGATCTAGGTGCTAAATCTAATTTTAATGCTAAAGATTTGTTAAAAATGAAAAACGGCATCATTAAAAAGTTAACCCAAGGTTTATCTGGTTTAGCCTCATTGCGTAAGGTTAAAGTTGTTGAAGGCGTTGGTGTTTTCTCAGGTGAGAATGAGGTCACCATTACTAATGGTGACAAAACTGAAGTAATCAGCTTTAAAAACTCTATTATTGCAGTTGGCTCTGAGCCTGTAAGTTTGCCGTTTATTCCTGAAGATAAAAGAATATTTGATTCTACTGGTGCTTTAGAGCTAAACAATCCAACTGGCAAATTATTAGTTTTAGGTGGTGGTATTATTGGCTGCGAAATGGCAACTATATACAACTCTTTTGGTGCTGAAGTTATAGTTGTTGAGTTGTTAGATCAGCTTATGCCAGGTGCTGATAAAGATTTAGTTGCGCCATGCCAAAAGATTTTGGAAAAAAGAGGCGTAGAGTGTTTAACAAAGACTAAGGTTGTCGCAGTTGCTGCAAATAAATCAGGTTTAAATGTGACTTTAGAGCTCGCAGATGGTAGCACAAAGGATGTTATGGTCGATCAAATGCTAGTTTCAGTAGGTAGGCGTCCAAATGGGAAGTTAGTTGCTGCAGAGCAAGCTGGTGTTAATGTTGATGGCCGTGGCTTTATAAATGTAGATAAAACTATGCGCACCAATAAATCACATATTTTCGCTATTGGTGATGTTGTAGGCCAGCCTATGCTAGCTCATAAAGCTAGCGCTGAAGGTAGAATAGCTGCTGAAATAGTTGCTGGTAAAAAAGTCCATTTCGATGCAGCTTGCATTCCATCGGTAGCTTACACTGATCCAGAAGTGGCATGGGTTGGTGTTACAGAAAATGAAGCAAAAGAGCAAGGTTTAAACTTTAAAAAAGCTGTATTCCCATGGATGGCATGTGGGCGCTCATTATGTCAGGGACGTGATGAAGGTCTGACGAAAATTATTGCAGACAAGGAAACTGGTAGAATTTTAGGTGCAGGTATTGTAGGCCGTGTTGCTGGTGATCTAATTGCAGAGTTTTCCTTGGCAATAGAAATGGGGGCTAATGTTGAAGATATAGCTTTAACAATTCATCCGCACCCATCATTATCAGAAACTGCAATGCTAGCTGCAGAGATGTGGGAAGGGACTATTACCGATCTAATGCCACCTAAGAAGTGATTTGGCTAGATACATTGCCGCTGAAATTAATTATTATCCCGTAGCAGGGCAGATTATCTCTACACCCTATGGTCAATCTGCCTTGTTCTCCGTCTGTGCTGCCATTTGGGCGAAAAACTATTTGTTGTGAGTTATTTAAGCTAGCTTTCCAGGAAGAATATTGAATGCTAGGCATAGAGCTAATGAAAATGGTTTTATCACCTTGCTTGCAAGCCACGTTGTCTGCGTGCCAATTATCTATACATTCATTATTTGCATTTATTGGGCAAATAATCGTTGGCTTATTGCTTAGAAATGCTGTTAGCCTGGCTTGGTTGATTGTGCGTAGCATTCTGTTTTTATAAGATGTGATTTTTAGTTTTTCACTTAGACCTTTAGGGTATAGCCAAGTTACAGTTAGTGCCGTTAGTAGAATAATTACACTTAATTCAATTGTTAAGAAGCCATATCTATAATTCTTCGGATTCATCTGATGCTTTTTGTTTTTGCCTTTTATATATTTGTACCATATCTATTTTATTATCTTTATGTGCAAGAACTTCAATTGGGTAGCGTGCTATAATACAGCTAACCTGTCCCTCTGGAATTGTTTCAAGATGCTCTATTATCAGCCCACTTATTGTAGTGGGACCATCTATGGGCAAGTCCCATTCTAATTTGCGATTTATATCTCTAACAGGGTAGCTACCTGATATAATATAACTCCCATCTTTTTGTTTTTCTAATACATCTTGTGAGTATGAATTTTGGTGGAGTTTTCCTGTGATTTCTTCTATTATATCCTCAATTTGAATAAGACCCATTATCTCACCATATTCATCAACTATTAGGCCAAGGTCGTAGCCATGTTTTTGAAAGTTTTTTAGTTGCTTATTTAAAGCGGTTCCTTCTGGGACGTATTCTATAGGAGTTACATTGCTTGTGATTGTGCTTTTATTTAGGCATCCCCTTGATAGCAATGATATGGCTGTAGTTAAATCTAATACGCCAATAGCTTCATCGATAACAGATTTATATACAATGACTTGTTTTCTTTGGCTGCTTTTAAGTGCCTGCATTATATCATGCCAAGGAGCATCGATATCTAAGCCTTTTATTTCGTGCCTCGGTATCATAACCCCATCTACGGTAACTTGTTCTAGGTTAAGAACGCCAACTAGCATGTCACTTTCAAGTTCAGTTTTTTGGCTAGAAAGTATGCCGCGCAGCTCTTCTTGTGTTAGGGGTGAGAATACTGATTTTTCAGTTTTTATGCCGCATATTTTTAGAAGGAACTTGCTTATCGAGTTTGTAAAAAAAACTATGGGGAATGATATTTTAAGAAATATTGTTAAAATTCTTCCAACTGGGTAAGCTATTTTTTCCGGGTATAGTGTGGCTACTGTTTTTGGTGCAATTTCTGCAAATATTAATACTATTATAGTTAATATAAATGGAGCTAAAAATGTTGTTAGTTCTCCACCAATTCTAATTGCAATAACTGTAGTAATGCTCGATGCAATAATGTTAGATAATGTGTTGCCAATTAGTATTGCTGATAATATTTTGTCAGGATTTTTTAATAGTGACACCAAGGTTAATGCGCGCTTATTATTTTTATTAGCATTATGCTGTAGCTTATGACGGTTTATAGAGGTTATGCTCGTCTCCGAACCAGAAAAAAACCCAGACAATATAACAAGAATAACTAAATACCCAATTAAAGTGCTTATTGCTGTTTCTGTCATTATTAACTCCTAATCAAAATGCAGGAAATGCTTACAGTTGCCAAGATTATCGATGACAATATGATTAATATGCTACTCTTGATTTTTATATTGCGGCTAAATGCAGCGATCGCTAGAGTGATCCATAGTAATGTAGAGGAGATAATATTAAACAAGTACCGGTTTGATGTAATGTTAAAATTCATATTATGCAAACTTGTTATTACGATGCAACTAACTAATATAAGGCCTATTTTTGCAGTTATAAATAGCTGGTTTTCTAGAGTTTCTATTGCTGGAAATTTAGATGCCGGCGGCATAGATTTCTTTAGCCTATATTTTTGGGTTATTAGATTTGTGGTTTGTAATAATGCAATAGTTAGGTTCGCAGTTAAGGATGTAGCCATTAGTGTGTGCGTACTTAAAGCTGTTTCATATGTATTTGTGGTTACAACAATTATTGCATAATATACTGTTGAGAAGAAAAAAGTTGTTTTTAAAAAAAACATGTTATTTGTAAATATTGCTAAAGCTAAACCTGCAAAGCATAATGCACAGACTAAAGCTGTGACTTGATTAGTTGGTGCCGATGTAGTTATAATCCAAGCTTGGGTGAGAATTGTAATGCTGCTTAGGTGATATAGCCAATTTATATTTATTGTTTCGGGCTTTTTTGCTTGAGTATAGGCTAATAACGAGGTTGTTGCAGAAAACACAACAGCAAACCAGTTCGCTAACATGATAGAGTTTTTCTCCCAAATAAAATTTATTGTAGCATAGTGCTACACAAGAATCGAGTACAGTTGAATATGAGGTTTATATGTTTGATAATTTAACAAAAAAAATAACTGGCACATTGAAGCGGTTAACAGGTCATGGAAAGCTATCTAAAAAACAAATAACTGCCGCCATGGATGATATCGAATCAGCATTGCTAGATGCTGATGCTGGTTATGAAGTTACAAAAAAAATTAGAGCTAATATAGAGGGTAGGGCATTAGGCCAGGAGGTTTTAGAATCTATAAATCCTGGTGACCTAGTTGTTAAAATTGTTCATGATGAGTTAGTTAAGCTTCTAGGTGGTGGTAAATCTAAGCCAGAACTTTCTTTTCAAGGTAAGCCAGCGGTATTTATGTTGGTAGGTCTACAGGGTGCAGGTAAAACTACAACCGTAGCAAAACTAGCTCGTTATATAAAGAAAGAGTATAAGAAAACAGTATTGGTGGTTTCTACAGATACAGTAAGGCCAGCTGCAATAGAGCAGTTAGAAACTCTTGCTAAAAATCCTGAAGTAAGTGTTGAGTTTTATCCATCAACTGTAGAGCAGGCTCCATCTGCTATTGCAAAGGCAGCGATAGCGCATGCTAAAAAGCATTTAATTGATGTTGTTATAGTTGATACCGCAGGTAGGCGAGAAATTGATGATAATATGATGCACGAAGTTTCTATGCTACATAAAGGTATTAGTCCTACAGAAACATTATTTGTTGCAGATGGAATGTTAGGCCAAGCTGCAACAAGAACAGTTAAGGTTTTTAATGAGGCGCTTGCTATAACTGGCGTAGTGTTGACCAAAATGGATGGTGATACGCGGGGTGGTGCTGCATTGTCTATTTTAGATATAACTTCAAAACCAATAAAATTTATGGGGATTGGCGAAAAGGTAGATGGCCTTGATTATTTTGACTCTGAAAGAATTGCGGGTCAAATTTTAGGTATGGGTGATGTTGTTGCTTTAGTTAAGCAGGTTGAGGATAAGGTAGATAAGGAAAAGGCAGCAAAAGTTGCAAAAAAAATGACAAAAGGTCAGTTGGATTTGCAGGATTTTTATGATCAACTTGAGCAAATGAGAAGCATGGGTGGTATTGAGTCACTGCTAAAGAAATTGCCAGGAGGTATGCAGTTACCACCAGAGGCCGCTGCTGCTGTTGATGATAAAAAAATAATCAGGATGCAAGCAGTTATATCTTCTATGACTTTGAAAGAAAGAAAAGTGCCAGAGTTAGTCGGTAAAAGTGGTAGTAGAAAAAATAGAATAGCAAAAGGCTCAGGTACTAGTGTCATTGAGATAAATAGGCTACTGAAGCAATTTAAGCAAATGCAGCAAATGAGCAAGAAATTTGCTAATGTTGGTAATATGCAAAAGTTAATGAGTAAGTTTAAAGGTGGCATTTAAATAAGTAAATAAGCTATGTTTTTTTGTCAAATAATGAAAAATACAAAGTTTTTTATTAAAAGTCTTTAAAAACATTGGAATATTGATTAGAATGTGAGCCTTATGCCAATTTTGGCACAACTGTCTTCATGGTTTTTAATTTTGGGAGTAACTTATGGTTGTTGTTCGTTTATCTAGAGGTGGGGCTAAGAAAAAGCCTTTTTATAAAATAGTTGTTACAGATAGTAGGAATAGACGCGATGGAAGGTATATTGAGCAGTTAGGTTTTTTTAACCCTGTTGCTAGAGGTCAAGAAGTTAAACTTAAGCTTGATACAGAAAAATTAATCGCATGGCAAAAAAATGGTGCGCAGTTATCTGATAGAGTTAACAAGTTGGCAAAAGATTTTGCTAAAGAAAATAATGTAACTGTTGTTGAGCCAGCTAAAAAAACTGCAGCTAAAGCGGCCCCTAAGGCTGAAGCTAAACCTGCAAAAAAAGCCCCGGCAAAAAAAACAGCAGCTAAGAAAACTACAAAAAGCTAAGATTATTAGCTTTTAAGTTTAATTGTTGTGGAAGATTTTGATAAAAACTATATATTAATAGGTAAAATTGGTGCCCCTTACGGCATTAAAGGCCATGTTAAGTTGATATCGTATTCCGATCCAGTTGCAAATATTGTAAGTTATAATTTGTTTGAATATGAAAAAAACAACAAATTAGTGCCGTTTTTATGTGAAGACAGTAAAGTGTTTAAAAATGGCAAAATAATAATAAAGCTTCCTGGGGTTGATAATCCTGAGCAAGCAAGACTGGTAACTGGAAAAGAGATTTTCACAACAACAGCAGATTTGCCTGATTTAGAAGGTGATGGCTATTACTGGCATGATTTAGTTGGCTTGTCTGTAATAAATGCAGCAGGACACAACTTTGGTAAAGTAGATTATCTTTTTAACTCAGGTGCTAGTGATATTATGGTTGTTAAAAGCTGTAATGGCACAGAGGTTCTTATTCCTTATTTAGATCATGTAGTGATAAAGGTTAATTTGGCAGAGCAGACTATGCTCATATCCTGGGAAGAGTAGGGTGCTGAGCTCTATAGATGTTATTAGTATATTTCCTGAAATGTTTAAAGCATTATCATATGGTGTCTCTGGTAAATTTTTAGCAAAGCCTGATTTAACTATGCGTTATTGGAACCCACGCGACTATGCGGATAATGAAAGGGGTTATATAGACGATGCCTTATGGTGGTGGTCCTGGCATGGTTATGCAGGCTTCCCCTCTGATTCGGGCGCTAGAGGCTATAGATTCAAGCGAG
>JABJPE010000026.1 GCA_018664045.1 Legionellales bacterium
CCGATCAAAGACAGTGCTTAGAGCAGGGGACTGAAATGATTGTTATAATTTAAAGATGGATTGCGACGTCGCAACCTCCCTACGCTACGCTTCGGAAGGTACCCGCTCCTCGCAATGACGGAAGTTGGGCAGTTGCTTTTTATGGCTGTTTAATTTGGCTGCCCCAGTCCGTCATTACGGTGACCCTGTCTCCCACGCCTCGTCATTGCGGTGACCCTGGCTCTCACACCCCGTCATTGCGAGGAGCGCAGCGACGTCGCAATCCAGCCATCCTGCTTATTGCTCCGACCTTAACAATCCTGTGCCACACCCGTCATTACGGAGATCCTGGCTCCCAGACCTCCGTCATTGCGAGGAGCACAGCGACGCCGCAATCGACTTGCTGCTCTAGCTGCTGCAAGTTCATTTACTGCTCCCGATCAAAGACAGTGCTTAGAGCATGGGCTAAAGTTATTGTTATTATTTAAAGATGGATTGCGACGTCGCAACCTACCTACGCTACGCTTCGGAAGGTATTAGCTCCTCGCAATGACGGAAGTGGGGCAGTTATCATTTAAACCGACAATTAAATCCCAGTTTATTTTTTGCCCAAGCTGTTCAAGCTCGATTGCAGTCTCTAGCATTTGTATTAGTTCTGGCTTGTTCTTTTGTTTTGAGGCTAAAAAGTTAGAGCTAGTTTCTTTGCCTGCAGCTCTTTCTGCCATGCCAACTAAAAAAGGCTGAGGGCCTATTTCAAGGTAGACGTTAGCTCCTGCAGCTTTTATACTATTTAAACCACTACTAAAATTTACTTTTTCTCTAACGTGGCGGCACCAATACTCTGCATCCATACTCGATACAGCTAAGCTGGATCCAGTAACATTAGATACTAGTGTTGTATTTGGGTTGCTATAGCTTATTTGTCGTGCATAGGAAGTAAATTCAGTTAGCATTGGCTCCATAAGGTATGAATGGAAAGCGTGTGAGACCACGAGCTCTCTGCTTTTTATTTTATTTTTCTTAAGTTCTTGCATACAGTTGGTAATATCATCTTTATTGCCTGAAATAACTGTTTGCATAGGGCCATTTATGGCCGCTACTTCAACGTTATTATGGTTTTCTATGTGGGCAGCGACTTTTTCATAATTGGCTAACACAGCAGCCATTGTGCCGCCAGGCGGTAGTCCTTGCATTAGTGAGGCTCTTTTACTAATTAGTTTTAGGCCATTTTCGCAGGAGATGTAGTTTGCAAAGCTTGCAGCTGGATATTCGCCAACACTGTGGCCCATAACCCAAGTTGGCATAACGCCCCAGTGTTGCCATAATTTAGCTAAGGCATATTCGTATGCAAATAATGCTGGCTGGGTTATGCCTGTTTTGTTTAGGCGGGTATTGTCTTCGGAAAAAATTATACTTTTTATATCGGTGCCTAAAGTTTTTTGGAGGTAAGCACAGCATTTATTAAATTCTTGTTTGAAGTAGGGTTGGTTTGCATAAAGATCATGCCCCATAAATGGTAGTTGAGAGCCTTGGCCTGTAAATAGAAATGCTATTTTAGGCTTGAGTGTATGTTCTTGTTTGATTGGTGGTTCTGCTACAATTAAATCAATTAAGTCTTTTAGGCTGGGCGCAACTTTTGCATAGCTATATTTGCCATCATTACTCTTACAACTAAGATTGTCTATGAATTCATTGTCAATACTTCCATTTGATATTTTATTGCATAGGCTTGTATACTGCTGTTGTAAGCTTGTAAAACTATTAGTATTTAACCTTAGTAAAAATACTTGAGGCACATTAATCATTTTTTATCCTTTTGATCATTGCTAAACTGAATTTGTATTATTTTTTTATCCCAGCCAGAGTATTGTAAATTACTAGGCAATGAGTCCTTTGTGTTATATGTACTTGTTAAGTCAATGACATTAACAAGGAGCTGTTTGCTATAATGTTGCATATCACCAGTGGTATTTAGCATCTTAGGGTTATATTTTGAGTGAATGGGAAATAATCTCTCTGGTATTTTGTTTTTATAAATAGATCCCAGCCATAGCGGTATTGCTCCAGTTCCTATTTTAATATAGCTTGGCCATAATTTTATTATTATTTCTTCATTATCTGATTTTTTATAGCTGAATATTAAGGCAGTATTATTGCCTTTATAAGTTTGAGGTATTAGTGGCAGAACATGTAGCGATGGTTCATCAATTAAATGCACAGCCCTGGATATTATTGACTCTTGTGGCGTATGAGTTTTCCATTTTTGTAGTTTTAGAAATGTTGCTATTTTTTCTTTATCTCCTAGCCACTGTATATTAAGTGGGTACATAGGTTTCCCTATTTTATTTTCTCTAAAGTGACCGACTTTATTATTGCCGCCCCACCAAGCATCCTTTTTTATGTGGTAAATAGGGTGATATGGAGGCTCATAGCTTGCTATGTATCTATTATAGTTAAAAGTTGCATATAAAGCATAAAATATTAAATAACTAATAGACGCAACAACGATTATGGCTTTATGATTAATTTTGCAGGGTTTTCTGTGGTAGAGGAGGCTAGATACTATTGCTATTGTTAAACCTAATGTCATACCAAATGTAACATCACTAAGCCAGTGGGCATATGTATAGAGGCGTGAATAACCTATTATTAATAATAGCAAAGCTATTGATTTATATGCTATAGATCTCCTGTGTGGTTTTAAATGATGACATAGGACTAGTGCTGCGAATGTAAGAATAGCTGTGCTTAAAGCCATGTGCCCACTAGGGAAAGAGTGGAGCTCAGTAAAAACACTAGATAATATTGGCCTTGGCCTAAGTACACTATATTTCATAAGCTCTATTAGCACAGATGTGGTTATTGTTAAGCTAGCTAAGTGTTTTAATAGCCTTGATTCCTTTTGCCAAAATAGAAATAGCATGACTATTAATGTCGTAGGTATTATAACGAATTTGTCACCTAAAAATGTAACTAAAGTCATGGCTTTATATATAGATTGACTATATGTGTTTTGCATTAGGTTTAAAGTATCGATGTCATATGTTGTGAGCACATTACTATATAAAATCGTAATGAGTATTATTACCGATATTATAAATAATATTGCAGCATATATAGATTTTAAAATCTGAATTGGTCCCATCTTATTGCAATGGAAAAAATTAATTGTTAACCAGCCAGGTTCTGTCATTATTTTTTGCCATAACTTATTTGCAAAATAATTTTGGTTTAAAGTAAGATACTTTATGATTTTTTGGCATAACCAAGATATACAGATTATTGCTACAATAAAACCTATTATTATTGCTATAAACTGCATAGCCACATCAGTAGGCATCTCTAATGCGAATGCGCCTAGTATAATTCCTGGGGTTAAATATAGCGCTGCCCATAAAATTACAGATGGAGTGGCGCCGAGGATGAATTTGATTCTAGACATACCTAGCACACCTGCTACTAGTGGTACCATACTGCGCATAGGTCCAAAAAACCTGCCGATGATTATACTTTTAACTCCATGTTTTGTTATGAATTTTTCACCATATTCAATCCAGGTAATATAGCGCTGTATTATTTTAAAGTCTTTTATTTTTTCTTTATAGTGGGCTCCAACCCAATAACTCAGGTAGTCACCAATAAATGCGCCAACTACTATATAGCTTAGAGTAAGCCCTACAGCTAAAACCCCGCTACCTATTAAAGTACCTATTAGGGTCATTGTAATAGACCCAGGTATGATAGTTCCTATTATTGCCATTGATTCGGCGCATGCAATTAGACCTGCAATAAGTGCGCCCATATTTTGGTGCTCTACCATATAATTTGCGAGAGGTGTTATAATGTTTTCAAGCATAATTACCCTTGTTGTTAATTAATATCTTCACCTGCAGCTTGCCGGTCTGCATGGTATGATGATCTAACTAGTGGTCCACTTGCAACATGCTTAAAACCCATGTCGTACCCAGCTACTTCTAGTTTTTTGAACTCTGATGGCGTGACATATCTTTTTACGGGGTAGTGATGTTGTGTCGGTTGTAGGTATTGACCAATAGTTACCATGTCAACTTTGTGTGATTGTAAGTCTGCTAGTGTTTGAATAGTTTCTTCATAAGTTTCACCAAGGCCTAGCATAATACCTGATTTTGTTGTGATATTTGGATTTTGTATTTTAAATTGCTGTAATAATTGCAATGAACCTTCATAGTC
>JABJPE010000027.1 GCA_018664045.1 Legionellales bacterium
GGGCGCTGATTATTCTAAAGAGCAGCGCCATGCTAACTGTAGATTATGGGGCTTGTTAGATTATGAGTATGATGTCGTTTTAAATCGACCAGCTAGCATGATGTCGAACGGATCTAAGCCTTATCAAAGTTATTTGGTTAGAAATTTTGGCTTAAAGTTGCCGCGTTATTCATGTTTTGCGAATATCGAGATCGATGATGTTGGTGAGGATGTTATTTTTAAATCTATTAGCTCAACTCGCTCTATCGTAAAGCAGTTTGCCGCTAGCAGTAAAAGGCATGTTACAGAGCCTGTATTGTTTCAAGAACATATAAAAGGCGATAATATTAGGGTGCATGTTGTGCTTGATAAGGTTGTTGCGATTTTAATAAAGTCAGACATTGTAGATTATCGCTATAATGACGCGACTGTATTTAAGTTGTATAGGCTGCCTATGACTATAGAAACTGCCTGCATCAGTATTGCAAAGTTTTTAGGTATGGGGTTCTGTGGCATAGATTTGATTTTAGCAGGTGAGGATTACTATTTTTTAGAGGCAAATCCGGCGCCAGGGTATAATTATTTTGAAGAAAAAATAGCAGGGTTCCCAATTAGTGAAAGTTTGGCATCGGTTATGTTGTCAGGTGAGCTTTTATGATAATGCTTCTTAATTACTCTGATATGGTAGGTGGTATATTACTTAATTATTTGCAACAGAATAATATTGATCATTTATGTTTGTCTAGCTCTGATATGGCTATGGATTTATCTGTTGGTCAGTATTTACAAAATCCGTGTTTGTGGTTGAATGGGTCGAGGGTGAATATTTGTGATATTAATGCTGTTTATTGTGGGCGGGGCTCCGCTGCTGCTAGGCCAAAAATATATTGTGAGAATGAAAATGACCTTAACTATATTGTAAATTCTTGGAATTCTTATTTGCAATATTTATTGTTGCGTATTCCAAAAAAAGTAGGAGTTTTGCCTGCAAGTTTATGGTCAGGTACTTTTGCACAGCTTCCCAGTTTGTATGCTGTTGCTATTAAGTTTAATTTGCTGTGCCCAGGCTTTTATTATGTTAATTGCGAGAATAAAGCAGAATTATTGGCTGATAAAGATTTATTTTTTATTAATAATAGTGTTGTCTCTGGCATAGATGATTTTGGCAGTTTCAGTGAAGAAAGCGTTTATGCAGTTACTAAAACTAGTGGCTATTGGGTTTGTGTGTTGTGTGTTGCTGAGAAATTATTTGCGCTAAAAAAACAAAATAATAGCTGGGAGCCTGTTAGTTTGTCTCTTTCAATTGACTTGTTGTTGGTCAGCTATATAAAGTTTTTTTCTCTTAATATGGGGCAGATGTTTTTGCGTTATAATCCAGATTCAAATAATTATTGTTTTTATGCCTTCAGTTTTTTAATTATGCCTGAATTTAGTGATTATTATGGCCGAGAGATATTAATCTCTCTGCGGCAGGAGTTATTATGATAGCCTTACGTATAGTTGTTAAGCCTCTCTACGTGAGAGGAAATGAACCCATAAAGACATATATCCCTTTTAGTTTGCGGCCTCAAATTGTTTCTGGTTGGATTAAGCCTGCTAAACTTTAATATTTACTGGGTATTTATATCTTGGAATATTTGTCGCATTGAAGTTGGTGTTTTTTCTTTTACTTTGGGTATGAGCGGACAATCTTTTATATTGTTAGATGCACAGTTTATGTAGTTATCTTCGCCAAGATGCCAGTTTTTTTGTGTTGGCTGTTCAAACAGGTGGTTGTTTTGTATTGTAATGGGGAACACTCCTGTAGTTTGACTCTCATAAATACAGGTCATGGGTCCTACTTTAACGCCTTGCCACTGAGCACCTAAAAAATGAGATATAGCCTCGCCGAACGAAGATTGGGAGCTTTTCCATACTATATTTGTTGTTGATTCCCAGTTTAGGCCTTTTTTGATAAGTTGACTTGGTTCTGGACAATATAATATCGCTTTTTGTTGGCCAGTTGTATTTTCATTCTGATTTGCGTAGGCAATCATATGTGATAAAATTAAACTTATGAATATTAGATTTAGTTTTGATTTCATTTCTCACTCCTGGTTTTATGTAAGCTGTTCCTTTAGGCTGTATCAATATATAATTCTAATTGTATTTTTGAATGTTGTCGATAGTTAATTTAGGCTGATATTTTTTTACTTAGTTGCTTATTTTGCAGCGATGTAAGATAATGGGTGTGCTTATAGTATGGAGGTTTCAATGGCGTATTATAATTTTTCTTTTTATGTTCCTGTAGCAAATGTAGAAGCTGTTAAAAATGCTGTTTTTGTTGCTGGTGCTGGTGCTATTGGAGATTATAGTAATTGTAGTTGGCAGGTTTTAGGTAAGGGGCAGTTTACAGCTGGAGCTAATAGCAACCCTGCAATAGGAGAAAAAGGTAGACATACAAGTGTGGATGAGTATTTGGTTAATATAATTTGTGATAAGGATTTAATGAAAAAAGTATTAAGTGCCTTTTTAGTAGCTCATCCTTATGAAGAGCCGGCTTATTTTTTTACTGAGATTTTAACTAAGGAGGATATATAGTATGCGATGGCAATATATATTTGCGATTCTTGGCATGATTTTATGTATGTTCAGTATTAGTATGATACCGCCAATTATTGTTAGTTTTATTTATTCTGAGCAGATGTTTTTACCGTTTGTCTATACATTTTTTATTAGTTATTTATGTGGTTATTTACTCTGGTCTAATTTCGATAGTAAACACTATGAGCTTAGAAATGTAGAAGGTATAATTGTTGTGGTTTTATCTTGGGTGACGTTATGCTTGATATCAGCGTTGCCTTTTCTTTTTGGCGCAGTTGAGATTAGTGTTGTAGATGCTATATTTGAAGCTGTTTCAGGCTTAACGACAACAGGCACAGAAGTTTTATCAAGCTTAGATACTTTGCCTAAAGCAGTCCTATACTATCATCAGCAGTTAGAGTTTGTAGGGGGCATGGGTATTATTGTTTTGGCAACTTCGGTGCTGCCATTGCTTGGTGTCGGTGGTATGGAAATATATAAA
>JABJPE010000028.1 GCA_018664045.1 Legionellales bacterium
AAAATCAGGCTTAGCAACTAAAAGTTTTAACTCAGACTATGGGATTTTCTATAGCCTTATTAATTATTCTTCATATCTTATTATCGAAACAATACCGAGCGCCTTTACTTATTTTGACATTAATTTATTAACATCAATATGGTGGGCTGCGGCTATATCCTTAATCTGTATAGTATTTAATACTAGCTACAAAAAAGACAATAAAATTCCAGCTATAGTCTTACTGCTAGCTTTATCATGCACTCTCCAAGCTAGAGATCTCCAGAATTTATTGATGAATTTTAAAATAATTTCATGGGGAAACATGCCAAACAACAACATATTGGGCCTTTTAATAGTCTCCTGTAGCGCTCTATGCTGCCAGAAACAACAGGGAACTTTTAAAAGCTTAATAGTGCCTATATTATTAAGCTATATTATATTTAATTATAATCTGCTGTTTTGGCCAGCAATAGTTTTTATATGTAGCGCACTTCACAATAAAGACAAGAAAATTATAAACCACAAAACTATACTACAAATTATTTTTTCGCTAATAGTACTTAACGCCATAACGGCCTATACTTTCAACTATTCCTATAGCCAATACATAACAGAAGTTTACGCCAATATAGAAATGCCAACATTATTAGGCGCAATGGGAGTTGTTTTGACCCCTATGATCTATTTTTTAATAAAAATTATAAGCGAACAACATAATATTTTACCATTTAACTTAAAGCACACCCCACTAAATCTGATCTGGAAAAAGTTAATAGCACATAGAGCAACAACTATACTAAATATTAAGAGAGAGCTATTAAAAAACTTATCTCTTAACTCTGCGATTGCAATTACGCTTATAACAGTATCAATAACAAACACCTTGTCTGTATTTGGTGCCATATTTATATTCACAGCTACAGAGTTTATTAGTACGCCCAAACACAAAGAGTGGCTTAAAAATATAATAGCGCTATGCTGTATGGTTATAATAATAGCGAATTCTTTTTCATTACTTCGAATTGGTGTGTATAAGTTTTTTCAAGAAACAACAGAAGGACCAGAACAATTTGAGGGTATAGTCAAACTAGATGCTAATAATAATTACTTTGTAATGAATAAATATAACGGATTAGAATACTTTAATTCAATCTTTGATATAGAACACAACCCTTTTAAACAAAATTTCTATCAAAATATAAGCTATAACTATAACTACAATACAACTAGGTGGAGCATTCCATTTTATAATACAGACTACGTGAAAATGCTAAACAAAACTGTCACTGAATTTCAAAAAATGAAACTTGATAAAAATGAAAAAGTCATAATGTTAGGCTATATAAACCCTCTGCCTTTACTATTAGGCACAGCTATCCCAAATAACAGTTACCACCGCATAAAAACAAAAACTAAAAATTTAAAAACAAAACTTGAAGTAAGCTTGCAAGAAAATGACTTTGTTTTCTTGCCTTTATTTACAATAAATAGTCAAAAAAAAGGTCAGAATCAAACGGCATTAAATTGTGGTTTTTATAATTGGAACTTTATCAATAAAAAATTCTCCTTAGTTAAGATAACTGAAAATGGCTTGTTTTTTACAACTCCAGACAAAATACGCGCCTATAACCTTCCTACTGCAATAGCTGACAAACAAGAAACCATTACCAGAGTCTGCAATGAAATTTTCCCGGCTGAATATGCTTAAAATAATATTTACTAACAAAGAGAAAATGTTTTTGTTTGTCGGGTTTATATGCCTTATAGTTGCGCTCACACTGTGTTTACATGGTAGCAGCTTATATTCTATAGGCACAATGTATGATACTTGGATTCCCGCAATAGGCGCCAAGTCTATGCAGCAAGGTTTAAGTCTGCATCAACAATTTCACACGCCCATGGGCGTTTTTTATAACAGTATTAACTATATTTCCTTAAGCATAATAAATGCTCTACCTCAATTTTTTGTCCAGCTTGATATAATAATGTTATCATCAACACAAGTTATGCTAATATGCTGGCTTTTATTTTTTCTAATTGAATATAACTTAAAAACAAAAAAACTATATTTAACGATGCTTTTAGCAACATCAACTATACTACAAGCTCGATTAATGGGGGATATATTTGACCCATTTAAAATTCTATGGAGTGGCGTTTATAATAACAACGTTCTAGGATTAATTATTCTACAACTTGCATATACCTGGCTATGGCACCTACATTACAGTAAACACAAGGTAAGCAATTATAAAGTGGCTATACTAGGTGTATTACAAGCTGTTTTTGCATTTATTTTTCTTAATTTTAAAATTAATACTTTCTTTGCAGCACTTCTATTGAATATAGCTGCTTTTAGCAGCTTAAGTAAAAACCATAAGCGCTTTTTCCTAACCCCATACTGCTTGGTTTTTGCCATACTAATAGGTATAATAACAAAATCACTAAATTACTCTTATGTTGCTTATTTTACAGAAATAAAATATTTAATCGGAGTAAAGAAAGTAAAATTACTTACTTTAATTGATCAAATTAAATATATTCCTATTTGTATCTTTATTATTTTTAATTTAATTAGCATTAATGTTTTTAAACCATTACATTCATTATCAATAGCAACAATTTTAAGTCAAACTCATAATGTGATTAGGCTAATAAAAAAAGAAATAATCCAACAAAAAGCAAAGTATTGGCAAATAGCTTTATTCAGCACACTTATTAGCTTCTCTATATTTTTTATAGTTTTTGGTGAGTCATTATATTCTCTTAGTTATTATTTAATAATAATAGCCATTGTAGCCTCTTTAAGTGAACGATCAAAATATATAATAAACTCAGCAAAAATTTTTTTAGCCCTTATAATCATCACAAATTTATTTTCTCTTGGCATAATTGCTTATTTTAAAAACTACGAGCCCCAAGATAGTGGTGAGGAATATATTAAATTAAGCCCTAGTAACAAACCTAATTTTGGTAATTTTATTACTATTAATAACCATGGTTTTAGTGATTTAATTTTGCGGACAGGACTAAATCAAAACCCTCATAAAAATAATATTTTGGCTAATATAGCATCGTCTTATAAACTAGAAAACTTACAGCAACCAATAGCATTTCACAATATAGAATATAGCGCAATGATACGTAATATTATAAGCGCTATCAACGGTATAAATCCTGTAAAAGATGATAAAATATTACTACTTGGTTTTACTAACCCACTACCATTTTTTTTAGATAGTAAAATTATAATAAATACGCATCACTGGATCGACCTTTATATAACTATATCACCAAAACATCTTAATAAGCTATACCCGAGTTTTGCTGAAGCTGATTTTATATATACACCTATATTAACTTTTGACGACTCAGGAGACCCTGAGCATCAAACTTTTTTAAACTGCGCTTTCTATGAGTGGAACCTAGAGCAATTTTCGTTAGTTAAAACTGACCCATACGGCCTCTTATTTGCAAAAAATGACAAAATAAAACAATACAACCTTAAAAAACAAAACTTCCTAAGCCACAAGCAGCTAGTTAAAAACTGCGCAGCCACTAATAACAAAGCATTTAAGAGATACAACTAGCGTTTTAACCCCTATTGATAAATGGACTATAATAAATTACGCCGGAGATAATCTAGAGGAAAAAATAAAATATTAGGCGCAACAATAGCTATTAGCGTAATACTCTACAACATTATAGGAAAAGCGGCTTCAGAGTTTAGAAGTTATAATTTAAAATGGATTGCGACGTCGCAACCTGCCTACGCTACGCTTCGGAAGGTATAGCTCCTCGCAATGACGGAAGTGGGGTAGTCATCATTTAGATCGCTAATTTTATTAAAGTTCAGGCGCTGCAATCTCATCATTGCAAAGGATCGTAAGAGAGGCTGCTTCCACCACCGTCATTGCGAGGAGCGCAGCGACGTCGCAATCCAACCATCCAAGTTGTTTAGACAACCGAGAGTCCCCGCAATGGCTGGGGTAAGAAGTTGACATGTTAAAGCTATGGCTTAGTTAGGTGAAAACATGCCAGCAGCTAGTAACGGTGTTCTATGATTTTCTTCAGTAAAGTTAGCATGCGTTGCTGGTGGTGGTTTAATTCCTGAGGACTTCACCTCAATTATCATTTTTTTAATTTTTTCTAAATCTTTAGTAGTATTTTCATTTTCATCTTTAACTTTTTCTATGCCTTGGTCTACACGTGCTATGCCTTGGCTCGCCTCTACCTGACTTTGGGCTAAACGTGCTATGCCTTGGTCTACACGTGCTATGCCTTGGCTCGCCTCTACCTGACTTTGGGCTAAACGTGCTATGCCTTGGTCTACACGTGCTATGCCTTGGTCTACACGTGCTATGCCTTGGTCTACACGTGCTATGCCTTCAGCATTTTTCTGTGTTTGTGCGTTAATCTCTTTAATTCCTTTAATTGCATCTAAAAACCATTGCTCTTGTTCAACTTTTTGCAGTAGTTCTGCTATTTGATTTTGGCTAGAGCAGCATTCAATAATTTTGTCATAAGCTTGTTTTACAGCTATAAAGCGATCATTATTACCACCTTTGTCAGGATGATTTTTAAGTGCTGCTTTTTTGTATGCTTTTTTGATTTCATCAGGGCTTATTTCCCCCCCTTCGTTATATATGCCTATGATCTTTAATGAACTTAGCATATCTGGCGTTATTTTAAGGACTTGCTGTTGCGCAGCTTCTAGCAGCGAACCATAATTAACAATATTTTGTTGAGCCTCATCTTCATGTTCATCTAAACTCTTGTTGGTGCGGTTTTCTTGTCCGCCATAGCATTGTTTTAAGGGATCCTTAACTGTTGCTATTAGAACGCCTACAGCAGCAACAGCAGCAGCAGCAGCAGCAGCAATTAATGGTATATTCTCTGGCGTTAAAAACTCCTTAAATTGGTCCATAGTTAAATCTCCTGTTCTTGTGTTGTTTTGCATGAAGTCTTTGTATATCTCTGCAATGTAATGGTTTTTTGTATAATCATTAATGTTCAAAAACCAGTAAAAATAAACAATTAAAAATAACATTTTATTAATGTCATCTAGCTGCTCATCTATTTCCTTTTTGTAATCTTTGTCATCATGATACTTGCAGAGGTCATTACATAAGTTGCCTTCAGTGCCTTGATCTTCTGCATGTAAGCCATAACCCCACCGATAACTAAGCCTTTTTATTTTTACTTGCGCCACATCACTCCCCTAATTATCTTGCAAATATTCCATGATTATGACCTGTTTGGTTACTTGAAGCAACACCTTGTCCTCTGGCTGCTAACAAGTCCTCGGCTAATTTTTTCAGCTCCGCTATTTCGATTTTTTGATTTTCTTGATTTTCAAGCAGCTGGCCTACAACCTCTACTTGTTGGTCTAGTTCCGCTCTTAGTTGGGTATTAACCTCTTCTTTTTGGGATACAACCTCTCCTTGTTGGTCTAGTTCCGCTCTTAGTTGGGTATTAACCTCTTCTTTTTGGGATATAACCTCTTCTTTTTGGGATATAACCTCTTCTTTTTGGGATATAACCTCTTCTTTTTGGGATATAACCTCTTCTTTTTTATCTAAACTAACTTGTTGGTCTGCTATAGTCTCTTCATGTTTAGCAACAGTTTTTTTAGTTTTCTTTAAAGCTTTGTCAAGATCATCACTTTTACGATGGCTTGCCGCTAGCATACTTTCAGCTAATAGGTTATAGCTGCTATCTGTTATAGCATTTGTATGAATGTGACATGCATAGCCTAAGCCACCGTCACTGGCTACTTTAATGATAATTCTGCCATCGTGTTCTTCTATGTGGAGAGCATCTTGCTTTAGTTCTATATCGTTGTAACCACATGTGCCTATAAATTCATTAAAGACCAGTGTGAATTTTTTCTGAAAAAAATACTCAATAGCTTTTATCTCAGATATTAACAAGTCTGGCTTAGATTCTATGAAGCGAATGGCTATATTAACCTTGTAGTAAAGTAAAGCTAATCTAGAATGTTTCCATGGGCACAATCCTTTAAAGCTAGAAAACCAAGGAAGATACATATTCACAACACCAGCGTAAGGTGTGATAAAACTATTTCTTAAGGATTCAAGTAGTCCTTCCTTCACTTTGCTATCTATTGACTTGTGTTTTAATTCTAAAATATCAGAACCAATACCAGTTTCATCAAAAGCTTCAATATCGGCGCTTTCAAACAACCGAATAAAAGTTAAAAGGTCTTTAGATTTTTTACCATACCCTGTTACAGCTCTTTCAGATCCAGCTCCCCTGGGAGTTGACCTGCTGCTATTTGCGGGGCTAGGCGCAGCCTCTCCGGCACTAGAGCTGGCAATATATTTACCTCTCTGCCTGCTTAAAGCAGCTTTTTTAGCGTCAATTAAAAGCTTTTCTTCTTCGGGCAGCCCCTCAGTATTTGGTAGCATTTCGTATATATTTCCAAACCATGCATATGCCTTTGCTTTGTCTTCTTCCAGAACAGTATCATCAGTTTGGTAATGGTTTATTTCAGATAATATAGACGCGTGAATTTCACTAATTTCTTCACTGATATCTCTCTTTTTGCTGAGTGGGTTTGCGTCCACGGATTGTTTGTAATTAATTACAGTCTGGCCAGCCTTTATACAATAATGTGAATCACTTTTTGTTTTTCGTTTTTGTGCGGCCATGTTTTCATGTATTTTAGCAAACTTGTCGTAGTTAGCTCTTAATGACGCACATAATCCGGAAGTTTTTTCTAATATAGTTTCTAATGCATATAACCCTCCCTCCTGGCTATACATCCATAGATAACCTGTCATACTAGATATTAATTTAGTTTCATTTAATGTTTGTATTACGTAGTGAAGTTCATATGCTTCTTGTAATATTTTTATAGCAAGATCTTTGCACCTTATTTTTTTTGGGTCTGTTAATTGTCCATGAGAACCATAGCTTGTTTTGTTGAAAACTTCTTCATTAGATGCATTGTGAACAAGGTGTTGTCTTACTGACTCTAGGGTACTATTTCCCTCTTTAAATTTAATTAAGGTTGACTTAAGCGCTGCTCCAACAAGCGTATCTCTCACTGCTTTTATTTCAGCGTTAGCTTCTTCTTTTAGATAGCCTTCTGTGTCGGAACCATTTCCAGATTTTGCATGTGCATTACAGCCATATATCAGCGGACTTGCTACGAGTTTAAAAGTCGAAATCTTTGATATTAATTTGTCTAGCTTTTCATTTAATTTCCTGCCATCTATTTTATTTTGAGTTACGCTTAGAATATTGTTAAGGTAAGCAACAATAGTTTCAATAGTTCCACAGGGATTTGTGTTCTTTGTGTCATCATGAAAATAAATTGCTGAAGTGATGATTTGGCTGCAGTATTTAATGGCTATTTTTGTTTTACTTAAAATTAATTCTTCGTTAGTTATGGCTGTGCTAGATAATTTAATAAAATCAATTAAACTCAAAAAAAACATTATTTCAGGGCCATCAGCACGTATTACTTTTCTTTTATTAAATATACCTTCAGCCTTCGCATAATTTGTAGCCCAATTTGTATGCCTATGTGATAAAGACTTTAGTAACGTGAGTATTGTTCCTAAAATATTGGCATATTGTTGATTTATTGTATCTCCACTTTCATCCAAAGAATCTATGTAACTCTCAATATTAGCTCCAATATTTACAGGAATTGGCATTGTTTTTGTGGGGCCACCTTTGCCATTTAGCACCCAGTAAGAAGGGATGTCTTGGTCTGGAAAGTGTGATCTATAAATGCTGATTATCTCGTCGTGTAATTTTTTATCTTCTTCATTAAAAGGGACACTTTCCTCATTGTCTTTAAAATAGTCAGACATTGTTTTACCAATGAAAGCCCCTGCAGTA
>JABJPE010000029.1 GCA_018664045.1 Legionellales bacterium
AAGCAGAGGGGTGTGGCCTTTGTTATCTTTTGCCTCTTTATATACGCCAGCTGTAATTAAAGCATTTACTGTATCAGTGTGTCCTAGTGATGCAGCTATATGCAGAGGGGTGTGGCCTTGGTCATCTTTGACCTCTTTATTGGCACCCCATTCAATTAAAGCTAGTGTTGTTTCAGTATGTTCTTGTGCTACAGCAAGGTGTAGTGGGGTTCTGCCTTGGTCATCTTTGGCCTCTTTATTGGCATACCATCCAATTAAAGCTAGTGCTGTTTCAGTATGTCCTAGTAATACAGCGATGTGCAGCGGGGTCCTGCCTTGGTCATCTTTGGCCTCTTTATTGGCTCCCCATCCAATTAAAGCTAGTGCTGTTTCAGTATGTCCACCCATTACAGCCCAGTGCAGCGGGGTGTTGCTACAGTTGTCTTTGACCTCTATATTTTCGCCTAGTCCAATTAAAGCTAGTACTGCTTCATTATGTCCACCCATTGCAGAGTAGTGCAGCGGCGTAAGTTTATCATTGTCTCTAGAGTTAATAATTGCTTTCGGGTCTGTTTTCTTTGTAGTGCTGGTTTCTTGTCCAAAAATAAAATTTAAACTCCTGGAAATAAGTGACGAGTTTTCTGAATTATTTTCTTTAGCTAAAGCTAATACTGTTTCAGTATGACCACGCATTGCGGCCCAGTGCGTAGGGGTTCTGTTATGATTGTCATTCGCCTCTTTATCAGCACCAGCTTTAATTAAAGCACTTGCTGTTTCACTATCTCCTTTCATTGCAGCTATATGTAGTGGTGTAAGCCCATTTTGATCTTTGGCATGAATGTTGGCACCATTATCAATTAAATACTTTATGATATTATTATGTTCATATTGTACTGCCAGATGTAGCGGAGTCTGCAAGTATGTGTTTGTCCCGTTAATATTATTTATTTTCCAATATATTAATCTCTGTACTTCTATTAAATCTTTATTTAATACAGCCCTGCTTAGTTCATTTTCTATTCTATAGGGAGAAAAATGGTCTGTTGTAATGTAGTTATTTAATGTGTCATTATTGAATAAATCGCTTAATAAATCATTATCGATGCATTTACTAACTTTTTCCTGTAACTTAGCGGGCAAATGCTTTATATCTATATATTTAAATTGTCCTCTACTTCTTGTGAGTAGGCATTCATTTACATCGAAAAAAAAGCCATGCTGAGAATCCTCATGTACAACATAGTAACAGTTATTATTAGATCGTATTAAAATAAACTCATTGGTATTGCTTTTTGTTAAGTCTTCTAGGCTTATTGGGCATGAATAATTGGACATGAAAATACTCTATTTAATTTGTTATTATTATATGAATTTAATAGAGTTAAGTCAATTTATTCATTTTTTTTATTGCTGCAGCGCCATTTTATAATACAGTCATACTTGGTGGATGGTTTTATTTTAATGGGGCAAATTTTGGTACGTCAAGACGCATTAAAATAGAATATTTGTTTGGAGATGTTTGTGGTGAACGGTGTACTATGCCATTTTTGCCGCCGCGGAATATTGCAATATCCCAGGAATTAATATGCTTAATATTTAGGCTAGAGCTTGTATTAAGTTCTTTTATTTCTGATAAAGAATGTTGAGTCCACTCAGTCCCATAGCCATAATACGTGACTAGAAGTCTAAATGAGGTTTTATCAATATGGAATTTTTTACAAACCCTATCTGAGCTTAGCCAAAATATTATCTGTTTCACATCCAGCAGTGCACAAAAGTCATGACAAATATTTGCCATATCTTGGACCCATGTATCATAAAAAGAATGTTGCTGTAGCTGCTTAGGTATCACAGCTTGTAGACTTTTCTTTATATCATCATTAGCATTTTGTTTTGTCGCAAATATTGCCAATTTTATTTTGGTTGGATTTAGTGAGCTAAAGAAATCTGCGTAGCCATCTATCTCAGCACGTGATACAACCGCAAGACTACTATCATTTCCGTTTATAAAACTATCTAAATGAGTTAAATCTTTTACATTTGTCAGCTTACTTGGCACGCTTTCTTTCAGTCTCTGTTAAATGTTTTTTGCGGATTCGAATGCTCTCTGGGGTTATTTCCACAAGCTCAGTATTATCAATAAAAGATATGCATCGCTCTAATGACATTTTTGGTACAGGAGTTAGAGTTACCGCATCATCAGTTCCAGAAGCCCGAACATTAGTCAGTTTTTTACCTTTTGATGGATTTACTGTTAAATCACCATCCCTCGAGTTTTCTCCTATAACTTGGCCCTCATAAACTTTTATGCCTGGATCTAGAAATAACTTTATTCTGTCTTGTAAATTAAAAAGAGCATAGGCAACTGTTGTGCAATTTTCTTTTGCAATAGCAACGCCTCTGGTTCTGGTTTTAATTTCACCAAGAAAAGGCCCGTATTTAGCAAATGTCGAGTTCATAACTCCCATGCCTTTAGTTTCAGTCATAAATTGCGAGTAATAGCCTAAAATACCTCTAGTAGGTATTAAGTATTGTAACTTGGTTGTATGCTCGCCAATATCCATGTCTTGCAGCTCGCCTTTTCTGGCTCCAAGGCTTTCCATTACTTTCCCTTGAGTGTTTGAGTCCACTTCTATAAATAAATTCTCATATGGCTCTGTTTTTGTGCCGCCTTCTTCTTTAAAAATAACTTTAGGTGAGGCAACTTGAAATTCATAGCCTTCACGCCTCATTTTTTCAATCAAAATAGATAAATGGAGTTCGCCACGCCCAGAGACTATATAGCCTATACCATGGGTGTCATCTGTTACAGTTAGGGCTACATCGGCTAATAATTCACGCATTAGCCTTTCTCTAAGATGGCGAGAAGTTACAAACTTGCCTTCAGTTCCAGCAAATGGAGAGTCGTTTGGTAAAAACAGCATTGATATTGTTGGTGGATCGATATGGGTCGCCGGTAGTGGTGCTGGATTTGTAGGGTCCGTTATCGTTTGGCCAATTTTGCAGTTTTCTAAGCCTGCTATTGCAATTATTTCGCCTGTAGTCGCCTCTTCAGCACTAACTTGAGCTGCTGTCTCAAATTTGTATATTTTGCTAATCCTTTTTTTCTCAAATACTTCATCAGGAGTGGCAATTATTACTTCTTGGCCAACTTTTACTTTACCTTGGCTTATTTTGCCAATAGCAAGGCGCCCAACATATGATGAATAGCTAATAGAGCTGATTTGCATTTGTAAGGCGAGTGTGCTGTCCCCAGTTGGTGCTGGAACATAGTCTATAATAGTATCTAGCAATATATCGATATTATCTGTTCTTTTACTAGGGTCATCTGTTGCATAACCTTCTTTTGCAGAACCATATATTGTTGGGAAATCAATTATGCTGTCTGGTGCGTCTAACTTAACCATAAGATCAAAAACCTGATCAACCGCCCATTCTGGCCTAGCTGCTGGTTTATCTAATTTATTTACCATAACTATTACTGGTAGATTTTTTGCAATGGCTTTTTTCAAAACAAAATAAGATTGTGGCATTGGTCCTTCTGCAGCGTCGACTAAGAATACAACCCCGTCTGCCATTCCCATTACGCGCTCAACCTCACCACCAAAATCAGCGTGGCCAGGAGTATCGATTATGTTAACCAGATGGTCATTGTATTTTATTGAACCATTTTTTGCTTGAATAGTTATGCCTCTCTCTTTTTCTAGGTCCATTGAGTCCATAAGTCTTTCAGCAACTGCTTGGCCTTCACGAAAGCTACCACTTTGTTGAAACATTACATCTACTAAAGTAGTTTTACCATGATCGACGTGCGCAATAATTGTTATATTACGAATTTTATCTTTTTGCATTTTTTTACCCTTTAAAGTTAGATCCAGATTATAGCCTATTTGTTTGCTTAAGTGCTAGTTTATTATAATAAAAATATTTTTAACCTTCTTTGAGTAGCGGCGCTAAAAATTTTGCGGTATGTGATTTATTACTTTTAACCGCTTTTTCCGGTGGGCCAAAAGTTACAATCTCACCACCATCTTTGCCGCCTTCCGGGCCAATATCAATAATCCAGTCAGCCGTTTTAATTACATCTAGGTTATGTTCTATTATAACTATGGTATTTCCTTGATCACGTAGAGCAAATAATACTTCTATCAGTTTGGCCACATCGTGGAAATGCAGGCCAGTTGTTGGCTCGTCTAAAATATATAGGGTGTTGCCGGTGGAGCGTTTCGATAGCTCTTTTGCAAGCTTTATGCGCTGCGCTTCACCCCCAGATAGGGTGGTGGCGCTTTGTCCTAAACTAATATAGCCCAGTCCTACTTCCATGAGTGTTGTCAATTTTTTTGCTATAATTGGTATTGCTTGAAAAAATGGCTGTGCTTCTTCTACAGTCATAGCTAAAATTTGCGCTATATTTTTTTTCTTGTAGGTTATGCTCAAAGTTTCTCGGTTATAGCGTTTGCCTTGACAAATATCACATGTGACAAATACATCGGCAAGAAAATGCATTTCTACTTTAACTAAGCCTCCGCCTTGACAAGCTTCGCATCTACCGCCAGGAACATTAAAGCTAAACCTTCCTGGTTTATAGCCGCGGACTCTGGCATCTTGTGTTTGCGCTAAAAGCTCTCTAATTGGTGTGAATATGCCAGTATAAGTGGCTGGGTTTGAACGAGGAGTTCTGCCAATTGGGCTTTGGTCAATCGCGACTACTTTATCGAGCATCGATAGCCCTAAAATGTCTTTGCATTTGCCTGATATCTTTGTTTTAGCTCTGTTTAATTTGTGTTCTGCAACAGGGAGTAGGGTGTCGTTTATAAGGCTTGATTTTCCTGAGCCAGATACTCCCGTAACACATGTCATTAATCCTAATGGTATATTAGCAGTAATGTTTTTAAGGTTATTACACTCAGCATCAACTATGCGCAACATCCGCGAAGGGTCATATTCAAGGCGTGCTGTTGGTGCAGCTATACTTGCTTTTCCTGATAAATATTTTCCAGTTAATGACTTACCATTTTTCATTACATCTTGCGGCGTACCAGTGGCTACTACTTCTCCACCATGAGCGCCTGCTCCTGGGCCAATATCAATGACATGATCTGCAGTCATTATTGCATCTTGATCATGCTCGACTACTATTACTGAATTACCAAGATCTCGAAGTGTTTTTAGAGTCTGAAGTAGCCTGTCATTATCACGTTGATGCAAGCCAATTGAAGGTTCATCGAGGACATACATAACTCCGACTAACCCTGAGCCAATTTGGCTGGCCAGTCTTATTCTTTGAGCCTCGCCACCGGAAAGGGTTTCTGCAGATCTATTTAAATTTAAGTAGTTAAGGCCAACACTTAATAGAAATTCGGTTCTTGTTTTAATCTCGGTTAAAATAGGAGTCGCAATTTCTAATTGGTTCCCTTGTAGGTTCAATTTGTTGAAAAATTCTAATGATTCGTCTATTGGTATTTCGCATAGTTCTGGAATGGATTTCTCACCAATAAAAACATTTCTTGCAACTTCACAGAGCCTTGATCCTTCACATTTGGGGCAGGTGCTATATGTTAAATATTTTGTAAGTTCTTCACGCACTGCATCTGATTCTGTTTCATTGTAGCGCCTATCTAAATTTGGAATAACGCCTTCAAATTTTTTACTCTTAACTACGTTTCTGCCAAACCTATTTTTATAGCTAAAGCTGATTTTGGTTCTGCCACTGCCATGCAGCACTACTTTTTGTATGGCTTCACTTAGTTTTTCCCAGGGGGTGTTTAAATCAAAGTCTAGTTCATCAGCTAGTGTTTGCATTACTTGAAAGTAATAGTCATGGCGTTTGTCCCAGCCTCTAATCGCGCCGCCAGCAATGCTTAAAGCTGGGTCAATAATTACCTTCTCAGGATCGAAAAACCTAGTGCTTCCTAGCCCATCGCATTCATTACACGCACCTTGAGGGCTATTAAAAGAAAACATTCTAGGCTCAAGTGTTGGTGTGCTAAAGCCACACTTAGTGCATGCATGCTTAGTTGAAAGTAGCATGTGATCGTTTTTGTCGCTTACAAAGTCTATCAGCACGATGCCGTCGCTCAATTCTACCGCTGCCTCTATTGATTCAGATAGTCTGCTTTCTATGCCTTCTTTTATTTTTATTCTATCGACCACAACTTCAATATTGTGTTTTTGCTTGGAGTCTAGTGCTGGTGCTAAATTGTATTCTTCAATATTACCATTTACCTTGAAACGAGTGAACCCTTGTTTTATTAGTTTTTCAAATGTAAGGCCATGCTCTCCTTTTTTGTTTTGCACAATTGGTGCATTAATCATTATTTTAGTTTCGGAATCTAGCTCCATAACTTTGTCGCATATTTGACTTATGGTTTGAGCTTTTAATTCTGTTTTGTGTTTGGGGCAGCAAGGGATTCCAGCGCGGGCAAATAACAGTCTTAAATAGTCATATATTTCGGTAATAGTTCCTACAGTTGAACGTGGATTATGCGATGTGTTTTTTTGCTCGATTGCAATGGCTGGAGATAATCCTGATATATGATCTACCTCAGGTTTTTCCATCATAGATAAAAACTGCCTAGCATAGGCTGATAATGATTCAACGTAGCGCCTTTGGCCTTCAGCGTAAAGAGTATCAAAAGCTAGCGATGATTTTCCAGACCCAGATAACCCGGTAATGACAGTGAGCTTGTTTCTTGGTATTGTAACATCAATATTTTTAAGGTTATGGGTTTTGGCACCCTTGATTATTATTTCTGTCATTCTATTGCCTGCTAAATAAACCTCCGAGTATACCATTTAATTGTTTTGATTTGAATGTTTATTATTAATGCTTGATTAGGTTTAAATTTGGCTGTTATTTATCGCGTGACTTCTATATCGAGTTTTTGGCCTTCTTCTATTGTATTTTCAGGTGTAATCGTTTTATTACACCCAAATTCACCAGTTCCTGATGCGTTCGCTTTACCTTGTTTTTCTGGGCGCTACCGAACAAATCATTCTAAGTAGGGATTTTCCTAGCCTCGTCATTGCGAGGAGCATAGCGACGTTGCAATCCATCTTTTTATGGGCGCTGCCGAACAAATCATCCGAATGTAGGGCAATTGCCCCAGCCTCGTCATTGCGAGGAGCGCAGCGACGTCGCAATCCATTTATTGCTCTAGCTGCTACAAGTTTATTTGTTGCTTCCGATCAAAGACAGTGCTTAGAGCAGGGGGCTTAAATTATTGTTACTATTTAAAGATGGATTGCGACGTCACTACCACCCTGCGCTAAAGCTTCGGGTGTATGCGTTCCTCGCAATGACGGAGTGGGGTGGTTGCCGCATGTTTCTCGCAATGACGGGGTGGGTAGCAGTTGCCGTACGCTCTTCGCAATAAAGGTATTAATGAGATTTTTGTCATTAAAAGCATAGAAAAATAGCAGATATACAGGATAAATAAACCCCAATTATACCATTTAATTGTTTTGATTTGAGTGTTTTTTATTAATGCTCGATTAGGTTTAAATTTGGCTGTTATTTATCGCGTGACTTTTATACCAGATCTTAAATCTTCTGCAGCGCCTGCTGCTCTTATTTTACTTGTGTTTGCAGGAGTAGCTGCATTGACAACTAATTGATTAGGTCCTAATGCGGTTGTTCTCCCAGACTCTGAGACGTTTCTTTCACCTTGTTCTGGATCCATACGATCGAAGTAGTTAAGCAAAGCTATGATGAAAGGAATGCTAATTAGTGATAAAGTTGCTACTTGTATAACAGGTAGGCTGCACAATAGCATAGGACCACTTAATAATATCTCTAATGATGGTGAAAAAAAAGCGGCTATAAAAAGAGGAACTCCGGTTACAAAAAACGCAAAGAAAAGTTCATCATGCGTCAAATAGTCGCTGAAAAAATATCTGCGAGGACTATAATTAGTGTAATCATCAAAAACCAAAACAATAAAAAATAAGTTATTTAAGCAATTTAAATAACCCATAACAGGACCACTTAATAATAACATTAGCGGTGGTGAAAGATGTGCTGCTAATAAAAGAGAAGCAACTAATGAAATATATATTATAATAGGCACAAAGTTTTTGCTGAAAAAGGCTTTGGTTTTTGCGAGTATAAGAATTAGTGCTATTTTATATTTAGAAGAATATTTCGCTATACCGAACGGGGTCCAGCCGTTGTTAGCTTTGGCGTTAATATCTGCACCTTCTGTAATTAAAGCTAGTACTGTTTCGCTATGTCCTCCATGTGCAGCCACGTGCAGCGGGGTCCAGCCGTTGTTAGCTTTGGCGTTAATATCAGCGCCTAGATTAATTAAAGCTAGTGATGTTTTAGTATGTCCATTCTGCATAGCATAATGCAGTGGGGTTAAGCCATAGTTATCTTTGGCCTCTTTATTAGCGCCTAGCTCAATTAAAGCTTGTGCTGTTTCAGTATGTCCATTCTGCATGGCATAATGCAGTGGGGACATGTCTAAGTTATTTTTGGCGTTAATAATAGGGCTATATCTATTTGAAATCTCTATTAAATTTTTTGCTACTTGAGTTAGTCCCGCAGCTGCAGCGTCATGTAGAGTTGTATTGTTTATCGATACTCCAGCTGTAATTAAAGCTAAGACAAATTCTTTTTTATGTTTTTTTGAAAAGTAGTGGAGTAGAGATTCATTATTAGCTGGATCTATAGTTGCGTGCTTTTGTAATGGATAGCTGGCTAATAAATTTTTAAATTCTTCTAGTGTTGTTGCTGGATTTGTTGCAACTGTTTTAAAAGTAAAAGATCCTGTTTTAATGTGGCTTTGTAATTCTTCCTTTGCAAAAAAAGGGTTAAATTCAGTGTTATCAGTTAGGCCTATAACATTCTTTTTTAATTCAGCTGATAAATCCTTTAGGTATAGCGCTTTATATTCTCCTTTAGCTCTGGTCACGGGGCATGTATCTAAACCAAAAAACTGATTTTGTTTTGAGTTGCGGATAAAATAGTAGGTGCTTCTGTCTTGCCCTGTAATCGATTTTACTAAAATAAATTCATTTGCATTACCTGTTGTTAACGCATCTTGGCTTATTGGGCATTTGTGTATATTAACTGTTGTTAAATCTTCTTGGCTTAATGAATTTTCATTTGGCATGTGTATTATTCCTATGCTCTATAAATCTGCGGGTTTTATTTTATCTATTGCACATGAAAAAGTCAATATTAATCAAATTGAAACAATTAACGCTTATATCAATGGCTTTTAATCTGCTTTAGCAGTATTGCTGTTGCCTTGATGTCCGTCATTGCGGGGAGGAAGCGACGTCGCAATCCATCTTTTTATGGGCGCTACCGAACAAAACATTCTAAGTAGGACATTCTCCCAGCCCCGTCATTGCGAGGAGCATAGCGACGTCGCAATCCATTTATTGCTCTAGCTGCTGCAAGTTTATTTGTTGCTTCCGATCAAAGACAGTGCTTAGAGCAGGGGGCTTAAATTATTGTTACTATTTAAAGATGGATTGCGACGTCACTACCACCCTGCGCTAAAGCT
>JABJPE010000030.1 GCA_018664045.1 Legionellales bacterium
AAATATATGGTGCGCCCGGAAGGATTATGCATATCGTCCTGATATGCACCAAAGGCTCGCTGCGCTCATACAAAATCGCTCCTGGCAATTTTGCTGAACCTCTAACTCATGAATTGTGGTGCTATGGGAAGGATTATGCATATCGTACTGATATGCATCAAAGGATGGTGCGCCCGGAAGGATTCGAACCTCCGACCCCCTGGTTCGTAGCCAGGTACTCTATCCAGCTGAGCTACGGGCGCATATATTTAAATGTGGCGGAGAGGGAGGGATTCGAACCCTCGATGAAGTTGCCTCCATACTCCCTTAGCAGGGGAGCGCCTTCAGCCACTCGGCCACCTCTCCATTGAGTTAAAGATAATAGCACGCATATTCAGTATGAGCAATAATAATTGCAAATAATTTGATTTAATTTAAATAACTTAATGAAATTGTTATATTTGTCTAAAACACGTAGCATAAAATATAAAATAGAATAATATTACTTAAAAAGACAGGCAATAAATAATATGAAAACAATAATTATTTATAATATTTTCAGGTATTACGTTTAATTATTTTATTCTGAGTCTGATGATTTCTCGTCTTGAATACGCTTGTAAATTTCTTCACGATGAACAGAAACATCTTTAGGAGCATCAACACCTATTCGGACCTGATGTCCTCTAACACCCAATACCGTAACTTTAACATTGTCACCAATAATTAATGTTTCCCCAACTCTTCTTGTCAATATAAGCATGATAATCCCCTTATCAACTCAAAACTATTGAGCATCCAATGTTAAATTTATAATTACAACACCTGCTCAACTGCATTATAGTACAGTTTAAAAAAATATGCTTAAATTTATTTAATAAAGTAAAATAACACATATTCAACCAACAGCGTGAAAGAGTAACCCATAAAAATAAATAAGTCAACAAAATCAACAAAATAAAACAAGAGGTGATTTGCTCTAAAAATATAATACATGTTTTTCAAAGAGTTAACTGGAAAACTTCGAGAAACTGCAAGACACTGAAAAAACTGGGCATTTTATTAAAGCAACAGCTATCAACCAAAAAAACAACAAAAGCACTTCTACATATTTTAAAATATTACCTAAAACAAAATACCATCTGAAACCAACGCTTCATTTAATTTACTAGTGTCAGTTATAAATCCCTGCGCCATACTATCTCTACCACCTCCTGAACCACCTGCTATAGAATTTATTTTTGCCAAAACATCTTTTGCTGAAACACCCTCAACATTATCAGCAACATAAACCAACACAAAAGATTTATCCTCACTTGTTGAAATAGATGCAAGCACCGCAACAATAGCCCTACCATTAGACTTTGCCTTTATTTGATCTAAAGCTAACCGCAAACCTTTAATATCTAAACCAGTAAATTTATGCCTAAGCAAAATATATTCGGAGCTCTCAACACCCTTTTTAAATATTTCATCAATTTCATCAATTAAACCTGATTGCTTTTTATTATGCTGGTCTGATAACAACTCTTTATTTTTTGCAACCAAAGATGCAATCCTATTTTCCAAATTGATAGGCGTGGCTTTCACAAGTTTTGCCACCCTTGCTAACTGCTGCTCTCGCTCTTTTAACGCTGCCACTATGCCAACACCAGTAATAGCTTCTATCCGCCTAATGCCTGATGCTATCCCAGTTTCTGTAGTTATCTTAAAAGCCCCAATCTCGGCAGTATTAGCAACATGAGTCCCACCGCACAGCTCAACTGAAAACTCACCAAAACTAACAACCCGAACCATGTCATCATATTTCTCATCAAATAACGCCATAGCTCCAGTTTTTTTTGCCTCATCTTGACCTAAAACTCGCACACAACCTTCCACTCCACGTAAAATTTGATTATTTACCATATCTTCGATTTCTTGTAGTTGACTTTGCTCTACAGGGTTATGATGTGAAAAGTCAAAACGTAGCCTACCCTTGTCAACCAAAGAACCTTTTTGAATAACATGATCACCCAAAACATGACGCAGTGCAGCATGCAATAAATGCGTAGCAGAATGATTCAACTTAATACTCTGCCTTGAATAGTCAACTTCAACATTTACCTCATCTCCAACAGCTAAACAACCATCAGTTAATTTGCCATAATGCAGAAATACCTTACCCTGCTTCTGCGTATCTTTAATAGCAAAACTACAGCCTGATGACGTTATAACTCCAACATCACCAACCTGGCCACCAGCTTCGGCATAACATGGAGTCCTATTTAAAACAAGAATAGCTTCATCGTCAACATCTAACTTTGAAACTTCAGCACCCGCAACAAATATCTTCTCTACAACAGCTTTTGCAATTAAAGTGTCATAACCTAAAAACTCAGTTTCACCTGTAACAGCAAGGCTGCCAGATGCCATATCAGCAAAACCCTGGTTTTGCTTCGATTGCGCTCTTTGCCTAGCCATGGCAACTTCATAAGCTTTATTATCAACAGTAGCGCCATGTTCATCAGCAATATCTTGTGTTAAATCTAAAGGGAAGCCATAGGTGTCATACAAAGCAAAAGCGACATCACCTGATATAACCCCTCCTTTTACATCTTGCAACTCCTTATCTAAAACCCGCATACCCTGCTTAATTGTTTCTGCAAACTGCTCCTCTTCACGCTTTATAGTGCTTAATATAATATCTTTTTTATTAACCAACTCAGGATAAGCTTTTCCCATCAGCTCTAATAAAGGTTGTGCTAAATTATAAAAAAATGGGATTTTTAAACCTGATTTATAACCAAAACGAACAGCTCTTCTAATTATTCGCCTTAACACATAACCGCGCCCTTCATTACTAGGGTATATACCATCTGTGATCAAAAATGCACACGCCCTTATATGATCTACCATTACGCGCTTGGCCTTATCATTAACCACCAATGACTTATCTATATTATCAACATATGCTAATAATACCTTAAATAAGTCTATATCATAATTATCTGATACGCCCTGCATAACTGCAGCAATACGCTCTAGCCCCATACCAGTATCAACTGATGGCCTAGGCAGTGGCTCCAAACGCTGATCCCGCTGCCTATCGTACTGCATAAATACAATATTCCAAATTTCAACATAACGATCACCATCAGCTTCAGCACTGCCTGGAGGGCCTCCGGCAACAGCAGGCCCATGATCGTAGAATATCTCTGTACACGGACCACATGGACCGACATCGCCCATTGACCAGAAGTTATCCTCATCACCACAATAAACCAACCTTTCACGTGGAAAGTTCATTTTATTAACCCAAATATCTGCGCTCTCTTGATCATCTTTGTAAACAGTGACCCAAAGCCTATCTTTAGGCAGACCTAACTCCTCTGTAAGAAAATTCCAAGCATAAAGTATAGCTTCTTCTTTAAAATAATCTCCAAAACTAAAGTTCCCCAACATCTCAAAAAAAGTATGATGTCTTGTAGTAAACCCAACCTGGTCAAGGTCATTATGCTTGCCACCAACTCTTAAACATTTTTGTGAAGTAACTGCGCGGCTATAAGCTCGTTTATCAATTCCCAGAAAAACATCTTTAAATTGCACCATGCCAGCATTAGTGAACAACAAGCTCGGGTCATTCGCAGGAACAAGTGCACTACTTGCAACATTCTCATGCTTAGCTGACTGCCCCTTAAAATAATTAATAAACTTTTCCCTGATCTGCTCAGATGTCATATACTTCATTCTTGCACCATACCTAGTTAATATATATTTTTCTCAACTTGCTCATAACTAAAACC
>JABJPE010000031.1 GCA_018664045.1 Legionellales bacterium
GATCACATGAAGTTGCAATTTGCCCCCATCCCCGTCATTGCGAGGAGCGCATGAAGTTGCAATTTGCCCCCATCCCCGTCATTGCGAGGAGCGCATGAAGTTGCAATTTGCCCCCATCCCCGTCATTGCGAGGAGCGCAGCGACGTCGCAATCTATCGTTAATGTAAATTATTCTATGTGTTCAATCTTAAACGTTATGGTGTCTGTGTAGCTGCCGGCAAATTTCTTGTTTTGTACTGGGGTTGCGCTTTCTGTTAGAATTAATTCGCAGTGATGATTGCTGAAGGTTAGGGCCTGAGGCAGGTTGGTGAAAATGGTTTGCGGGGAGGTAGTTAGTGTTAGTTGGCTACCTGTAGTGTTAAATGGATATGCAGTTAAATTATATGTTTTCTCATTGCAGTCTAAATCATATGCGATTTTCCCAGCAGTCTTGGAGTTTCCGCTTATTTTTAAATAGCCATTATTGGCTGATTTTGCTGTTACTTTCCATGTGGGCCAGGAAGTATCTGCTGATGCAGTCATAGATATTTCATTCGCATTAAATGCAGTGCCATTTGCATTGAAGCTCAGGGACCCGGGCCCACTGATGGTTATGTTTGCGCTGGCAAATAAGAAGTTCATGTATCCTAGGCATATTATAGATAATATTATTTTTTTATTATTTCTAGCTATCCTTGTCTTCATTAGAATTGTCCTTTTACTGCTCCCTGTTAGTCATAATAATAGCTTTAATAATTTAGTTACACAAGTGGCTATTACCATTACAGCTTTACTTTTTATTTAAAAAATAAAAGTCTTTTGTTTGTTGTTATTTTTTTAGGCACATGCTATTTTAAATCGAAAACTAGAATTAATCTGGAGCTCTAATGTATTATGCAAAATCAGCCTGTTAAAAAGTTTCCGCCTCAAACCTTTTATGTGTTTTCAGGCGATATAAAGTGTAAAAGATGCAGCGAAAAAATTAAAAATAAGCTTGCTAAGGTGTTTGGAATTAAAGAAGAACAGGTAGATGTTGTAGCGATTACAAAAGACTATGCGGAAGTATGTATCTCAGATGTGGCCTCAGATTTGCTGTCAGAGTATATTGATGGAAGTTGGCAAATCAGTAAAAATAAAGAAGACATAGCGCCATACAGGGAAACTATGCGCCAGCGGTATTTATGGCAAATGCAATTGTGTTTTGCATTAGCTGCTTTGGTATTCTCTTTAAATTATATTATCCCTTATTTTGCAACAAAATTTATAGGCTGGTTGTGTGGGACTTTGTGTTGTAGCTTTATAGCTTACTTTAGTCGTGCTTACATTGTGCAGGCATTTAATGAGCTGAGGGTTGGGCATCCGGCACTACAGACGGTTTTAGCTATTAGTATTTTATTTTTATTAACGCACTGCGTTACTAGTATGGGTTATGCGGTTTTTATGGGTTGCGCGATGTGCTTAGATCATTTTCATTGCGCGTTAATGTTGCTAGGATCATTAGCTTTGCGTGATTATTTGGCCCTTGCATTGCCAGAAGCTTTGCAGGGCGTGCCTACCTCTAGTGCAAATAATGGGTTTCAACATGCATACATAAAGGTTGTTGAGGGTAAAGATGAAACTATTGAGCCAGCATCTATAGGCGTCGGTAACACCATAAAAATAACAAAAGGTCAGATGATTCCATTTGAGGGGGATTTGGCAGGGGGAATTCCAGCAGCCTTATTTAATAAAGAAATCACAACCGGAGATTCAGAGGGCCCAGCTGCGGGCAACGTCAGTGAAGTAAAGTTTGGCTGGATTTATGTTGGTAATGAACCTATTAATATAGATGTTACAGCTATAAAAGGAAATGCTAGTGCAGATAATCATATAAAAGGCGCAGCAAAGATTAGGTTCAAACGAGATGAAAAGCGAGATACTGCTGAGCAGCGAGGCTTAAATGTGTTTGGAGTGGTTGTGGCTGTGATTGCAGTTGCGGCTCCTGCTCTGTGGTGTTTGCAACTGGCTTCATTTGGATTGCATGGGTTTCTTAATATGATGCTGAGCGTGTTTTTAGTGGCTTGTCCTTGCGCGTTAATGTTAGTTAGGCCTTTTATATATAGTGGCTTGGCTGATTCTTTAAAGGGTAAGGGCTTAATTGTTAGAAACAATAAGTTTTGGCATGTTTTAACAACCACTAGCCCTAAAGATGTAGTTTTTTGCTGGGATAGGACCAATACTTTGACTAGTCCTGCAAGTAATAATGCTGGTGTTGCAAGATCTGAGCTGGAGGAAGTTATTAACGGTTTAAAATACCTAGGTTATAAAGAGCATATGATTTTATCGGGAACTGAATCAGAATACCCATGGGGTTTTCTTGGGGATAAGAGAGATTTGTTTGCAGAAAAATTTGCAGAACTTGATATTAATGTTAAGAAGGAAAAAATAGAAGAATTACAGCGACAAGGTAAAACAGTGGTTATGGTTGGTGATGGTTTCAATGATTTGCTGGCGTTAGCGCAAGCGGATGTTAGCATTGCTATGAATCACAACAAGCTTAACATGGGTAATAATTGCTCTTTACTGCCTGCTATGGCTTCTGATTTGGTTCTAAATAATAGTTTAAATGGTGTTTTAGAGTTATGTAGGGCTGTGCAATCTACGCGTGGCTTGGATACGGGCTTGTTTGCTTTCAATATGTTTTATAACTTTGTTGGGGTTTCGTTGGCTGTTGGCGCTGCGTACTACTACGGTGGTGGTTTTCTTTTGAGCCCAGTTGCCGCAAGTTTTGCAATGTGCGCATCGATGTTATTTAGTTTTGTAGTGGCAAAGCTTGGTTTGGCGAGTGCTAGTGGTGGAGGGCTGCATGTTAATATGGATTGTGCAGGGGTTGAGAGTAATGCTTTACGGGGTGGGGATAATAAATCAGCAACAGTCCTCGCTTCAATAGTAGTCCCGGATCAACCTTGTTGTTCCAAGGATGCTAAATAAATCATGTATTCATGGGCTTTTATTTGCACTAAGGCTGCAATACTTTGCATTGCCATCCCATCTTTCTGTATTAAAATAAAGTATATTGTATAAACTTTAATTTAAAAAGCAACTATTAATCATTGGGTTACAGGTTTTTTCTGGGGCGGACGATGCTTTTATTAAATATATTTCAAATAAGGTGTTGACTTATATTCTAACTTCTATATAATTTCAATTCTTCGCTAGTGAAAACGGCGGAGACGCTCTTTAAAAATTTGTAAAGTCTACATAAATAACAAATATGTAATTTGTGTGGGCGCTTTCGTTAATTTCGAGTTTTTTAATAAACAAAAGCTTCGGCTTTTAAAAAATAGTAATTCGCAAGAATTACGTACAGTTTCA
>JABJPE010000002.1 GCA_018664045.1 Legionellales bacterium
CTAGCTTGCCACAAGGCTATGATACTATCGTTGGTGAAAGGGGAGTGAAGCTATCTGGAGGCCAAAGACAGCGAATTGCAATTGCCAGGGCCATACTAAAGAATGCACCTATTTTGATTTTAGATGAAGCAACTAGCTCGTTAGACTCTATAACTGAAAGGTTGATTCAAGATTCATTAGCGAAAGCTATGCAAAACCGCACGGTGTTGGTAGTCGCACATAGGCTCTCTACCATTTTAAATATGGATGCTATTTGTGTTATGGATAAGGGCAAAATTATTGAAATGGGTAATCACCAGCAGCTTATCAAGAAAAGTGGTCTTTATAAGTCTCTGTGGGATAGTCAGAGTGGCCATAGCTTTATTTGAGATAAAATAATTAGCTTATAAGTTTTCAAAGTGATGTTTGATAGGTAGCATCTTTCCCTAGGGTATTTCGATTGGTATTTTCTTATATAACTATATTAATCTGTTATCAGGCTCGCATCTATTTTATTGTGTAAATAAAATTTTGGCTATGGAGTTGTAATCTTTTGATGTTGGTAAACTCCATGAAATGTGAATAGGTAGTATGGTTTAATACGCAGTAATTGTGTATATAAGCAGGATATCATCTGGTATTAATTTGTAGGCAAGCTAGATAGAATATGCCATATAAGGTGATGATATATTCTAAACGCAAAAAACCCCGCCAAATTGCATATGAATATAGCGGGGCCTATTAATGCTCTAACTAGATTTTTTACATCTAATATTCTAAACTAATGTATTTAACGCATTAATTTAAAAAGACTTTAATTAGTCTAGTATTTCAATTTCAGTTGCAGAAAGTTTGCCTCTATTACTTTCGATAGTAAAAGACACTCTTTGGTTTTCTGCTAAATCACGATAGCCTTTTTTTTCTAATTCACTAATATGAATGAAAACATCATTGCTTTTGTCTTCTGGTTCGATAAAACCATAGCCTTTAGTGCGATTGAACCATTTTACTTTACCCGTTTTTGTTTCCATAATTTTACTCTTGCAGTTATTGTTGAATAGTATGTTGTCATACAGTATATGACACAGTAGAGATAAACTATACATTAATTTGTTTTAGGAATCAAGGGCGTAAATAAGGTTTTTAACAAAAGTTTTTAAATGGGATGGTTGATCGTTTATTTAATTGTGTTTATAACTCTCTATACTGGCTATGGCATATACTATATAACTCTTATTATAGCGGTGTTATTGGCGTAATATAGTAACATATTTTGTTTCGTTTATAATTTTGTCTTAAAATAGCTATTTGGAAATGGCGAGTCCATTGTTTATGCCGATACACTTTCAAAATGGAGTCGGGCTTCTCTGTGTGAACGATATTGTATTATCTTTAAGATCCTCGTTTTCTAGGTCGTTTAAGGTAGACGTTACATATTTTGCTCCAATGCTTCCAATTGAGTAGCAATGTCTGCTTAAGCGGCAGTAGCTTGCCTTAGTTGCCTTAGACTTGTAACCTGTTGTAGTAGCTCTTCTTGTCGCACTTGTGCCTCTTCTAGCTCTTGTGTCAATTGTAGTCGCTCTTCTTGTAGCTCTTCTTGTCGCACTTGTGCCTCTTCTAGCTCTTGTGTCAATTGTAGTCGCTCTTCTTGTAGCTCTTCTTGTCGCACTTGTGCCTCTTCCAGCTCTTGTAGCTCTTGTGGATCAGTTTGTGGTTCATTATGCTCCTCTGCTTTTATTTTCTCTGCATCTTTTATATTTTTTATTTCTACGGCTTTAACGCTTCCATTATATCTTTCCGTTGATATTTCTTCCGCTAGTTTATGTTGAGTGCATTTAAAGTTTTGCAAGGGGCCGCCCACATATTTTAAAACTTGAGTGACTGCATCCACATTTAGCTTTTTAAGCAAAAATCTTGTAGTTATTTTTAGCTTTAAAAAAAGATCTTTTTCATGAGTTTTTCCAGCTGCCTTTCCAACTATTAACTCTTGCATATAGCGAAAAGTTGCTGGTTTTTTTAGATTAACTAGGTTGCTGATCCCTAATAATGATTTGCTGAAGGCATCTCTTGTAACCAATTGTTCGTTAGTCTTGTTTGATGTTTCCTTGTATTCATTTATAAGGTTTTGTAAATATTCCTTATTGGTTTCGCTTAATTTATTTGGATTGTTAATGCCCAATTCTATTTCATCGAATTTAGCTTCTAAAATAGTTTCTTCATTCATTCTTTTTGTAGTAGTTGTTGTGTAGTATACCTCTTCAAGGCGTTCTCTTATAAGGTCACAAAAAACCTCGTCATCTAAAGTCATATTCAGCATTTGTTTGGATTTTTCAAAGGGATCTGTCCGGATTATATATCCTAGATTTAAACAAGTATATAATTCAATGAACTGCACGTGTTTTGAGAACATTAGGTATTTTACTAGCTTAATATGATTGTTTTCTACAGCTATTTGTAGAGCTGTCTTTTTATCTGCTGCTACAGATGCTACTTCACTAGGATTTGCTCCAGCAGCTATTAGAGCCTCTACTATAGCCACGTTGCCTATTTTTGCTGCAGAAATAATGGCAGGTCCTGATGATCCATGACTAGACAGAATGCTGGTATTATAAATATGATTATATTCACCTGAATAAATGTTTTTATCATATAAATGATTTTGTAATAAGTATTTTACAAGCTCTATATTTTCAAGCGCTATAGCTCTTTGCAAAAATGTTCCATTGCCATTTATTCGACGCACCATTAAAATATCAGCTATTTCCTTATTCCCAGCTTTTGCTGC
>JABJPE010000032.1 GCA_018664045.1 Legionellales bacterium
GACCCGCGCCCGTCATTGCGAGGAGCACAGCGACGTCGCAATCCAGCCATCCCGGTTATTCTGGCAAGCGCAGTGACCCGCGCCCGTCATTGCGAGGAGCACAGCGACGTCGCAATCCATTTTTAATGAGTACTACCGAACAATATAGTACCACTACTGCCTTGACCGTCTTTTTAAAAAGTTATACTACTTTTTATTAATTTAAGCTGCACTATTCTACAGATCCATACTTGCGTGGTTTATTGTTGGCTGAAAAATAAGCTGTTCTCACTGGCGTTGCAAACAAATATAAATAGTATATAATAATGTTTGGTATAGATGAGAGTGGTTATGCGTATTTTTTCATATTTAGCAGCGTTTTTTCTTGTGTGTGGTGTCGCAAATGCAATGCCAAATCCGGCATCAGCAGGCATGCCTGCGCTTAACTTCACCTTGCAGGATGTTTCTGGTAAAGGTGTTTCTTTGGAACAGTATTATGGAAAAGTTATTGTGTTGGAGTGGAGAGATCCCCGTTGTAAATTTGTGCAAAAACATTATAAGTCTCAAAATATGCAAACTATACAGAAAAAATACACCCAAAACGATGATATTATTTGGCTTACTATACTAGTAGGAACAAGCGTTGATACAGAACATAACTTTGCAACACATCAGCTGATAGATCCTGCTCGAGAAGTTGCCAGGTTATATGATATTACTAAAGTTCCAGAAGTTGTTATCATCGATAAGACAGGATACATTGCTTACATTGGAGCTGTAGATAGCTTGAGAACATCCAATGTGGAAGATGTAGAGAGGGCTAAAGTTAACTATATAGCTAGTAGTCTTGATGAAATAATATCACATTACCCCGTATCAGTTTCCCACACGCGGCCATATGGCTGTGATATTACTATGTTTAAACCAGCACCGTTCCAGGCCGTTTAGTTATGCTTAATATAGTATGGATTAGTTTGATTATAGTGTCTGTGGTATTTGGCATTATTAATGGCCGAATCCATGAAGTGGTGATGGCCATAACCGATAGTTCAAGGTTGGCTTTTGATGTTGCATTGAGCATGGCTGGCATGATGACTTTATGGCTGGGCATCATGAAAATAGCTGAAGATGCTGGTTTAGTGGATCTTATTACGCGCTTACTACAGCCATTGTTGCGGCGTTTATTCCCTGACGTACCAAAAGATCATCCTGCTATGGGAGCAATGGCATTAAATATTGCAGCGAATATGCTCGGGTTAGTTAATGCGGCTACGCCTTTTGGCATAAAGGCTATGGAGGAGCTGAATAAGCTAAATCCTTTTGCAGGAACCGCAACAAATGCTATGTGCATGTTTTTGGCTATCAATACATCAAGCGTGCAATTAGTACCTGCATCGGCAATAGCGTTTTTGTCTGCTGCTGGTGCTAAAAGCCCAACAGACATAGTCTTTTCAACATTTTTAGCAACATCATGTTCTACGATTGTTGCTATTGTCGCTGTTTTTATGCTGCAGCGACGCCACAAATATAAAAATGAGATTTTAAGTGAACATTGCTAATTTTAGTAAAGATATTTCTGATATTATTTTTTTACTGCTGATAGCAGGAATTCCTTGTTATGGCGTATTTCGTAAGGTACCTGTATTTGATTCTTTTGTTGAGGGAGCCAAAGAAGGATTTCCGCTAGTTATCCGTATTTTGCCTTTTTTAGTTGGGATGATAGTCGCAATTGGGATGCTGCGCGCCTCTGGTGCAATTGAAGCTTTAGGTTATGTCTTTTCAGGATTGATGTCCATGTTAGGAGTCCCGCAGGAAATGTTGCCGCTAGCAATTGCTAGGCCTTTTTCTGGTTCGGCATCCAATGCTATTTTGGTTGATATGATCCACACCTATGGCGCTGATTCACTCTATGCAAAGATGGGTGCGACTATAATGGGAAGCACCGAAACCACTTTTTATGTTATTGCTGTTTATTTTGGTGCTATAGGTATTAAAAAAACTAGGTATGCTGTCCCTGCGGGATTAATTGCAGATATTGCAGGTTTGTTGGCCGCAGTTTGGATTTGCCGCTGGCTTTTTGCATAGGCGTAGTGAGTATTTGTTTTTTATTAGAATGGCCTGCGATATTCCCGCAAGTATTGTAATTGTATTGAAATAAGTCTTTGGAATCGGCTGTCAGGGGTTATTATGCTATGGGGCGCTGAACTGTATTTAGGCGGTTCTGTAGTTTTTCGCGCGCCCCAAAGCGGCTGTCTATTTAAAGCTATATGGCCTTATTATAGTTTGCAGATACTGCATCCCATGACATGACAGTAAAGAAGCTGTCAATATACTTGGCTCTATTGTTTTGGGCGTCTAAATAATAAGCATGCTCCCATACGTCAATTGTTAAAATTGCAGTACTTGTTGTTGTAAGAGGGCAGCTGGCGTTACTGGTGTTTATTATCTCTAGAGTTTTATCTGCATTAACTACAAGCCAGGTCCAGCCAGAGCCAAAATTAGCCAAAGCTTTTTCCTTAAGTTCTGCTAGCATACTTTCTATGCTGTCAAATTTATTTTCTATCGCTTGTTTTAATTGAGCTGATGGCTCTTGGTTTTTTGCGCCAGTAAGGCAGTTCCAATAAAAAGTATGGTTCCATACTTGAGCTGCGTTGTTGAATATTGCGCCTTTGCTAGTTTTTATTATGTCTTCTAGCGGTTGCTTTTCAAATTCAGTATCTGCTATTAGCGCATTGAGCTTATTAACATATGTTGCGTGATGCTTGTCGTAATGATAGCTTAGGGTTCTTTCTGAGATATGTGGCTCTAAGGCATCTTTTGCATAAGGTAGTGCTGGTAGGGTGAATGACATTGTCGCTCCTTTTTATATTGTTGCACGAAAGATATTAGAATAATTGCATTTTTAAACTGATGCAAGTCTTGTATAAGTTGTTTTTTTTGATGATTTTATATATACTTATATAGTTAAATTTTTAGAGGAGTTTTTTTATGTCTGTTTTAGTATCGCGCAAGGCGCCTAATTTTACAGCTGCTGCTGTATTGGCTGATGGCCAAATTGAAAATAACTACCAGTTTTATGATAAAACTAAAGGCAAGTATACGGTTTTATTTTTCTATCCGTTAGATTTTACCTTTGTATGCCCAACAGAGCTAATCGCTCTTGATCGGAGTATAGCTGAGTTTAAGCAGCGTGGCGCAGAAGTTCTTGCAGTTTCAATCGATTCGCAATTTACTCATGCTGCATGGCGTAATACCGCTATTAGCAAAGGTGGTATTGGCCCGGTTTCATATACTATGCTTGCAGATACTAGTCATGAGATTTGTCGAATTTATGGCGTTGAGCATTTTGAAGAAAATGTGGCTTTAAGGGCGACGTTTATAATTGACCAAAATAAAGTAGTGCGTTCTCAAACTGTTAATGATTTACCTATTGGTAGAAATGTTGCAGAGACGTTGAGAACTCTAGATAGCTTACAACATTTTGAACAGCATGGCGAAGTATGTCCTATGGACTGGCAAAAAGGATCACAAGCAATGCAGCCAAATGCTACTGGTGTTGCAAGTTGGTTGAGTGAAAAATATGAGGAAGAAAAAGCTTAGTTTGCGTAACTTTATGTTTTGTAAAGCCTTTTGTTTTTATCTCTTATTTAAGCAAAAAAACCCTGTGTTTTATGCTTGACAAGGGCTCTGAACAACAGGTAAGCTTAGCATAACTTAAGTTTTTAGGTTAAAAATGGCGCATAGGTTGTGGGTTGTAGTTCATTAGGACAAAATTCACAGCGGATTAATTAAATATAGGAGAGCTCTTTAATGAGACCTTTAGTAAAACCAATAGTCGCAGTAGTTGCTGTAACTTTAGCAACGTCTGCATTCGCAGCTATGGGTGCAAAAGACAAAAATGTATCCAAAGCAAGTACATGTGGTCCAGTTTTAAATACAAAAATGGATCGCGCAATGAACATTAACTCACCAACAAGAGAAGTATTATCTTGCTGGACAGATCGATTTGCTCTAGGTGGAAGTGCTACTTTAGCATTCCAACGTGCAGATGATTTCGCTACTGCTACTGGCAATAAAACATTTTTTAATGTTAGACAAGTTAGCTTGTTCACTGATGTTTCTATCAACAAACAAATGTCTGTTCATGTTGCTACAAGTGCTGAATCTGCTCTTACTAACAACATTCCAGCTTCTGCTACTGGACTAAGCACAGATCCTGAGTTTGATATAGATGAAGCTTATTTGACTTTTAGTGATTTCATGAAGTCACCAATGTATGTAAAAGCTGGTAAAGGCTATACAAGTTTTGGTAACTACAGTGATCCACATCCAACAGTTTTCTCTATAAACCAAGGGTATGTACAAGCTAACAATACTAATTTAGCTTTAGGTTTTGCTTCTAACGCAGGTTATGACCTTTCAGCATTCCTTTATGAAGATGAAACTGGTGACCATTGGGATCAGTGGGGTTTGCGTTTAGGTTATAAAGGCGACCTAATGGGCGCTATGAAAGATATGAACTTCGGTTTTAACTTATCATACGTAAACAACTATAATTCATTAGTTGGTACCCAAGCTTCTTCACAAACCGTAAATGCTAATACAGATAAGGCTGCATATGATTTAGCTGCAAACATCTCAGTTCGCAACTTCAATCTTTGCCTTGAATACTTCAAAGTCGGTGGTGTAGTAGCGTCTTCTGGAACATCTTCAACTGCTGAGCCTAAAGTATTAGGTGTTACTGGATCATATGACTTTATGGCTGGTGATAAAAAAGCTGACGTTCATGTAATGTACGAAAAAGCTTCTGATGATGATATTATGACAACAAAAGCTTTCTCTACTGCTGGTGTTGACAAACATATGAACTTAGGTGTGAACTATGACTTAGACAAAAATGCTAAGTTCAGTTTAGACTATCATAAGTTTGAATCAGTTTCTGCTTCTGATGATGATCAAAAACAGATCGTAGCTGCAGTTAAAGTATTATTCTAATATTTTAAAAAGCTTAGATCTTAAAAAAGCCCGCCTCGTGCGGGCTTTTTTTATGCTTAATTATTTATAATGATTATTGGTAGCGCGCTCAGCCCGCCATTGCTAGGAGCACAGCGACGTCCCAATCCAGCCACTCCAGCTATTTTGCCGATCCTAGTAATTAACCCTCTTCCTCGACATTTCTTGGTTTTTTTATGCTTGTAAACTTGTAACGAGTGTTACTATATAATATATTATTGGTTGTAACACCTGCGTTTGTTTTTTAGGGGTGTTAAAAATATAGCTAGGGAAAGTGGTTTATGAAAAAAATTATAGTTTTATCTCTTATTGTTACGCAATTAACTTATGCGTATTTTAATGATGTAAAAAAGGTGAATTACTGTGAGATGAAGTATAATAGTGCAATTGATAATGCTATGAATATTAATTCTCCTGCATTAAATGTTTCTAATTGCTGGGCTGATAATATAGCTTATGGTGGAAGCGTTACACTTATGTGGCAAAGGGTAAGTCAGGGAGAGCCTATTTCTACTATAGAACAAAGTGCTGCAATTAGAGTTCTGAATTTATTTACGGATATTAAAATAAATAAAAATGCAGTATTTCATATGGGCACTTATAATCGAAGCGACCTTATATCAAACTCATTAGATCTTGATAATTGGCCATTAGACACAACACCTCAAATTCAGGAGGCTTATTTAAATTATAAGGTGGCTCCTGGTGTTTTTATAAAAGCAGGATTGGATTGGGCTTCATTTGGTAATTATAGCGACCCATATCCCCCAGTTTACAGTTTTCATGAGGGGTTCGCTCAAGCACGTAATACTCATGTTACACTAGGACTTGCACCTGAAAATATTCCACTTAGTTTTTTAGCTTATGTTTATAAAGACGGAAATAGCGACAAGTGGAACCAAAGTGGGTTTAGATTTGATTATATTAGTAATCTTTTTGGTTTATTACAAAAAGATGCTTTTGGACTTAATGTCTCTTTTGTGAAAGACTACTCAACACTAAATGGTGCTTATTCACAGTATGCACTGAACCCTCAGGCAACAGGACATGAAGGGGCTTATGATATAGGATCAAGCATTAAATTAGGCAGTTTTGATTTAAATATAGATTATTTTAAAGCTACGGGGCCTTTAATAGCTAATGCTTCATCTGATACTACTGAGCCCAAACTGTTGTCAACTAAAGTTGCTTATAATTTTTTAATTAGCAGTAAAAAATCTAATTTACATGCCATGTATGAGCGTGCATGGAATTCTTCAGAAGTATTTAATTATGCTTTTTTTACAGGTATAAAAGAAGATATTAATTTTGGAGCTGACATATATATGTTAGATAATGCTAAATTTAGTTTAGATTATTATAAAATGGATGTATATAACACAGGCCTGATTGATGGATCTAATGTCGCAAACCAAAATATTGCTGTGGCAGCTATTAAGGTTTACTTTTAATTAATAAATAGTTGTAGTTAAAGTATTATTTTAAAAAGCTTAGATCTTAAAAAAGCCCGCCTCGTGCGGGCTTTTTTTATGCTTAATTATTTATAATAATTATTGGTAGATCACCCAGCCCGTCATTGCTAGGAGCACAGCGACGTCGCAATCCAGCCATCCCGGTTATTGCTTCGCTCCTAGTAATCCTGTCCCACACCTCGTCATTGCGAGGAGCACAGCGACGTCGCAATCCATCTTTTAATGGGTGCAACCGAACAAATCATTTCAATTGGATTTATGTTTTGGGTAAATTATATTTTAGATCCCGACTACTTTTTAATTGTTTTTCTCTTTCAATAGCAGAAGTCATGCTATCAGTTTACTCAAAACACAGTAGCCTGGTTAATAACTATTTAAAATGGATTGCGACGTCGCTACCTACCTACGCTACGCTTCGGAAGGTATTAGCTCCTCGCAATGACGGAAGTGGGGCAGTTATCATTTAGATCGACAATTTTATTGAAGTTCAGGCTGTGGTCTGGCATTTAATCTCTCTCGTGTATGAGGTCACTTTAGAATGGTATATAATCTGACCCAGCCCGTCATTGCTAGGAGCACAGCGACGTCGCAATCCAGCCATCCCGGTTATTGCTTCGCTCCTAGTAATCCTGTGCCACACCTCGTCATTTCGAGGAGCACAGCGACGTCGCAATCCAGTCTAACCAGGGTATTTCTTCGATTCTAGCCGTGATTAAGTAGATATGAAAGTTTGCTCTTAATTTATAAATATATTGTCTAGAGTAATTTATAGTTATTAAAAATTTTGCAAAATAACTCTGCAGTTTTTTCAGTGTCGTATAGTGCAGAATGCGCTTCTTCTGGATTAAACTGGATGTTTGCTTTGTACATTGCTTTTGCGAGGACTGTTTCGCCATAGGCTAGGGCAGCTAGGGTTGCAGTATCTAGGCTGCTAAAAGAATGAAATGGGCTAGGTAATTTATTTCTTTTATAAGCGGCATTGACAAAATGCAGATCAAAATGTGAATTATGCCCTATAAGTATAGCCTTACTACAGTTGTGCTGCTTTAATTTTTCATTAACTCTAATGCTTATTTGATTAAAAGCATCACCTTCATCTTCAGCAAAGCGAAATGGATGGTCTGGTTGTATCTGATTAAACTCAAGCGCTTTTTCATCTAGCTCGGCTCCAGCGAATGGTTCTATATGAAAATGTAGTGCTTTGTCTGGAATGAAAATGGAGTTTTCTATTTTTATTGGAATGAGAGCTATTTCTAAAATTGCATTTTTGTTACAGTCAAACCCAGAAGTTTCAACATCCACAACTACTGGTAGAAAACCTCTAAATCTTTTTTTTATAGTGATGCTCATATAATTCCTTAAGAAGCTAAGCTCCAGTTTATCTGTTCATTAGATTTAAATGGTACTACGATGCTAGCGCCAAATTCAAGTTTATCTTCAATTTTTTGTTGACGCTTAGTTATCTCTATGGTGTCATTTGCAGGAGAAAAGTTATAGAAATGAGGTCCATTGATACTCGCAAAACCCTCAAGTTGGGATAGGGCGCCTTTATTGTCAAATATTTCAGCATATAGCTCAATTGCATTTTTCGCAGTGTAGATGCCTGCGCAACCACAGGCGGTTTCCTTGTCTTCTTGCGTATGCGGTGCACTATCGGTGCCTAAAAAGAATTTTGAATTGCCACTGGTGGCCGCGTCGATTAGTGCTTGTTGGTGCTCTTTACGCTTTGCAATTGGCAGGCAAAAATTATGGGGTTTAATTTTAGTATTAATCACATCATTTCTGTTTATCCAGAGGTGATGAGCTGTTATTGTTGCTGCAAGATTAGCGGGACTCTCATTTATAAATTCTACAGCCTCTTTTGTTGTTATGTGCTCTAGCGTAATTTTCAGCTCCGGAAACGCCTTATGTAATTTAGTTATGTGTTTATCTATAAAAAAACATTCACGATCAAAAATATCTGTGGTAGGGGAGTTGTCTTCTGCATGAATCATAAGTGGGACATTGTGCTTTTCCATCGCAGCAAATATGTTATAAAATTGTGAGATGTCATCAATACCTGCGTCAGAGTTAGTAGTTGCGCCACGTGGATATAGTTTAAACCCTAATATGTATGGGGTATTAGCCACATCTTTAACCAGTGTTGCAGTCGTTCCTTTGTGTAAGTACAAGTTCAAAAGTGGATTCAGCTTGTCTGTAGCGGGCACTGCATTTAATATTCTTTGTCTATAACTCAGAGCGTCTTCTATGGCGGCTATAGGTGGAGTTAAATTAGGCATAACAACTATAGTGTTAAATTGAGCTGCAGCATCTGCAACAGTTCGTTTTAAATAGGCATCATCGCGAAGGTGAATATGGCAGTCTGTTGGCTTTTTTATTGTAATTATATTAGTCATGTGCCTCCTCGCTACTAATAAACCTTTATATCTTATCATTATATGCAAGATTTTACAGCAATAGTTTACAAATAGTGAATTTGAAAATATAATGATTTCGTTTATTGAGTTAAATAAATTTTAATTATTTTTATCTAGGAGAGAACAAATGAGTAAGGCGATTAAGACAGCCCTAAGCGCAAGTGTTCTACTTGGCTTGTATATGCCAGTAGGTGCAGCTGCAAAAGATAATCTTCAAGCTCAGGTTGATGACCTTGGCAAACAAGTGGCTGAATTACAAAAGCAGCTAGATAATGTCACACATAAGAAAAAAACTGTTACTAAAACAGGCAAAAAGAAAAAAGTGGCCTTTCATAGAACTATAGCTGAAAACTTTACTGATGCTGTTGGTGAAAGTACATTCCATGCTGCCTCAGTTACAACATCACCAACTTTAGGTTTGCGTTCAGCTCATCATGGTATGGATCTGCTTGTTAATTTCTCAAGCTTAAATGAGGATCTGCGCTTACTAGAGCAGCGTGAAAAGTATCAGAAGCAGCGTGGTATTCCTGATCTATCTAGGCCTCTAGTTGAATTAAGTGGTGTGCTGCGTGGCGATGTTGAATATGAGCAAAAGTTTTCAGGGTCTAAAACCACTGATATAGATTTAGTTCAAGCTGAATTAGATGTTTTTGTAGAAGCTAGTCGCTGGGTATCTGGTTTTATGTCAATAACCTATGATAATGGTCTGCCATCATATAGCGTGCAATCAGTAAATCCAGGAAAAGGATATAATGATTTGTCATGGTCTAACATTTACTTAAAACGTGGATTTATTACCGTTGGTGATTTAAGCCAATCACCAGTTTATGGTTCAGTAGGGCAGATGTATGTGCCATTTGGTAAATATAGCACATGGTTAGTTAGCTCACCATTAACTAAAACTTTGGCTAAAACTAGTGGGCGTGCTATTGATATTGGTTACAAAGGCGATAATTTTGTAACGACTGCATTTGTAATGCATGGTGATTCAAAAGAAGTAGATAATACCTCAACTAGTGGCTCTACTAATGATCATATTAATGCTTGGGGCGGTAATGCTGAAACTAACATTAAATTATCGAATGATAATAAATTAACGTTAGGCGCAGGTTACACTAATAACTTAGCAGATTCAGAAGGAGTCTTGTCAGTATTAGAATATGTTACCGCAGCAGCACCTGTTAGCAGCTTGTCATATAACGTGCAAAATTTAGTACCAGCATATGATGCGTATGCAAAATTAGAGCTTGGTGAGGACTGGGTACTAAATGCCGAATACATTTATGCAACGAAAGATATAATTGCAGATGTGCCAGGAGGCTTTAATTTAGGAAAGCCAATGGCTTATCACGTTGAGCTAGACCACTTAGCTTATTTAGGTCCTTTGCCTTTAGCTATGGGTGTTGGATATGGGCATACTAATGGTTTTCAATATATGCCAGCAGATAGTTATCAGTTTGCAGTAAGCACCTATCTTTGGAAAGACACAGTGCAATCACTTGAGTATCGCCATCTAAAAGCATACCCAGGTACTGAAAGTACTGCTATATTTGGTAAAAACTACGTAACAGCCTTGTTTAGCATGTATTTCTAAATAACTATAGTTGCAAAAAAGCACTTGGTTGGTAATTCCTTCCAGGTGCTTTTTTTTGTGGTTATACTTATAAAAAGTGCAAGCAAAAAAAAACAACCAGTTAGGTTGCTTTTTTATTTAGTGTTTTTAAGACTAATTACTACTTTATTTTTTCTTCTTTAAATAAGACAGCTTTTCTTATTCGCGGATCATATTTTTTCAAAGATATTTTACTAGTAGTGTTTCTTGGGTTTTTTTCAGTTGTATAGAAGTAGCCCGTGCCTGCAGAGGATACCATTCTAATTAAAACTCGTGTTCTTTTTCCTGCCATAATAATTTACCTTAATTGCTTGCAAATTTTTCTAAAACTTTTTCAATGCCTAGCTTGTCTATTAAGCGAATTGCTTTGCTAGATAACTTTAACTTAATCTTGCTAACAGAGCCAGGTTTCTCGCCTGGAATAAGATAAGTCTTTTTATGTATGTTAGGCTTAAAAGTACGTTTAACTCTTCTTTTTGA
>JABJPE010000033.1 GCA_018664045.1 Legionellales bacterium
CCCCGTCATAATACTGCACTTAGTAATTTGGCTCATGCCTCCGTCATTGCGAGGAGCGTAGCGACGTCGCAATCCAGCCATCCCGGTTATTGCTTCCCCCTAGTAATCCTGTGCAACATCCCGTCATTGCGAGGAGCGCAGCGACGTCGCAATCCAACCATCCTGATTATTAAGCCAAACCTTTTGGGTAAGTTATTAACTTGAGTAGAATTTTTTTATTGTTTCGGGACTTAGAGCATAAATGCCATTTAGATTGCGCAGGTAGCCTTTGTAATCCATGCCAGACCCTATAACCCAGTGATCACCAAGTGTAAGGCCGCTATAATCTGGTTTTTGCACTCCATCTGAGTGCCTGCCACTAGGTTTGTCTGCGAGGACAGCTGTATATACTTCATTGCAATTAGCGTCTTCACAAAACTGCTTAATCGCTCTTAGAGTCATGCCACCATCGAGAACATCATCAACAATTACCACGTTGCGGCCATTTAAGTCGCAGCTCGGCTTGGCTTTCCAGTCAAGATTACTGCCGTCAGCCTTGTCGCCATATCTAGATACATGTATGTAGTCTAGCTGTAGGGGGAATTCTATTTTTGGCAGTAAACGCCCCATGGTTATTATGCCACCAATTACCACACATAAAAATACAGGGTTTTTGTCAGCTAAGTCTTCTGAAATGGCTTTCGCCATCTTTTCGAGCGCATCTTCAACCTCCGCTTCGTTATAAAGACAGGTTGCATTGTTTACTATGTCAGTCAAATGATCTTTATGCAAAATATAGCCCAGTGTTGTTACTTATTACTTGGTGCCTCACCTTTATTAGTCCCCATTAATGTGTCTTTATTTGCTTCTCTAAAATCTGGTCTTTTTTCAAGTGTCGTTGCAATTTCGTTGTTTTTTTCTGGTTGAGTAGGGTGGGACTGAATAATGTTCCCTCCGCTAACCGCATACTGCGTAACTTTTAATGCGCTTGTTTTCGCAGGGGGTAACACCGTTGATATTTCATTGCTAATTGCAGCAATAGGTGCAAAAAGGGTTGCTGTATCTTTTTGAGAAGATACTGCTGTAGAATCTATTTCTTTATTCTGGGAGTTAAATTGTTTGCGTATATCACTTGCAGGCATTGTATTACTTGCCATAATCTATTCCTAAGGGTAATAAACAATCTATTAGCGCTAAATAGATTATTAGTTTCTGGAAAACAACATAATCTGTTGCTGCGTTTTGCCAGTTTTTTACTGGTATTTTTGTTCTGTCTATGCTCGTTTGGCGCTCCATATAATCATACGCTTCATCGTATGAACGAAAGTTTAAGGGGTTATCAATTTTTTTGTCTTTAAATAGTGTTCTAGGCTTGCCTAGCCCATCCAAAATTTTATATACATGCTCGCGGCGCTGTTGATGTTGTTGTTGTTCTAGAGATGCAGCTTTTTGCACAACTTCTTTTAGTTGTTCTCCAATTTCTTTTTTGTATGATTTAAAGGTTTCCTCATGGGCTTTGAGGTCTCCTATGATTTTTGGGAGGTCATCTTTGGCCTTATTTACATCTCTGCGTTCGTCTGGGCTTAGATTTTCTATAATATCTGCTTCTGCTGTTTTTTGGAGTGCATCTGTGTACTTAAGTTTACTTATCGCAAACAGTTCTTGCGCTTCAATGTAAGGTGCTAAAACTTTTCCTAGGTTTTCCATGACTGGTGACTTTGGGTACTGACGCTTCATGAAATCAGTCATGCTAAGTGTTTCTGGGTTTTTGTCAGAAGTTATGCTGCAGTATATTTCACTATAGTGGGGGTTTAGCTTAAAAACTTCATATAAATAACTGTTAATGTTATCTGTGTTTGCTTCTAGATCCTTAGCTGCCATGTTATTGACTCCATTAATATATCTATATAATAGCTTAAAAACAGAACCTTTTCAATTGTTTTCCTATACTGATATATGCTTTAAAAAATCAGATGTGTTTTCTATTTGTAAATATGGAGTTTTACTTTGATGCTTTATTTCAAGTTTGGTTGATCCTTTTATTTTATATGTTTCTGGGTGTTTGCTTACAAGGTCTATCAGTTTTTCTGTGTCTATGCTGGGATTGCTGCTAAAAATTATTTCAGTGTCATTAGCATTAAAGTTTATTGTTTTAATGTTGCTTTGAGTTGCAATATATCTAAGATGGTTTATTTCAATTAAGTTTAGACATGACTCAGGTGGTTTGCTGTGGATGTCTTCAAGTTCATTTTTAAGCGAAAATTTTGTATCGTCACTTTTAATCGATGATAGTTTTTTATATATTTGGAGGCGTGTTGCTGGATTAGGGATGTAGGATTCTGGTATTATTATAGGGAAGCTTGTGTTTATATCTACCTTGCACTGCAGCTCAAGCGCCGTTGTTACTTCTTTATTGTCCTTGATTGCAGAGGTAGTGTCATTTATTAGGCTAATGTAATAATCAAAGCCAAGCTCTTTGATGTGGCCACTTTGTTCATTCCCAAGTAATTCACCAGCCCCTCTTATTTCCATGTCTAAAATAGCCAGCTGAAACCCTGAGCCAAGACTGTTGTGTTTACTTATTGCTGCAAGACGTTGTTTTGCGTCTGTGTTTAAAAGCTTTTTATCAAGCGTAAATAGGTATGCGTATGCTTGATGGTTTGATCTGCCAACTCTGCCGCGGATTTGATGTAATTGCGCCAACCCAAGCTTATCAGCCCTGTCTATAATAATTGTATTGGCATTTGGAATGTCTATGCCCGATTCG
>JABJPE010000003.1 GCA_018664045.1 Legionellales bacterium
ATCTGCTTTTTGCTCGAGCAGAGCTTGTTCTAGCTCTTTTACAAAGATTCCTTTGCCACCAATTTCATGTATAGGCGTTTGGCTGTTTTTATCTGCTTTAGTTGTGAGCTTTATTACCTCTATTGCTGCGTTGGGGTATTGAGATTTTATTGTTTTTATTGCGAGCTCTGTCTGTGTTAAGGCTAATGCGCTAGATCTAGTCGCTATCCTAATTAGTGCGCTCATATGCTTTGAGCCTTTAGTGTTGTGCCTATGTTTTCTGTTAGTTGCAGCTCTAGCTCATGGAGTTTGCCATGGAAAAAATGACCGGCCCCGGCAATACTTATAATGTTTGGTGTTGGTTTTTTTTGTTTGGCCCAAGTGGTGACGGCATTAGGATCGGTTATTTCATCTTTATCACCCTGAATTAGGTGCCAGGCTCCATTATATTTTGGATAGGGGCCGTAATCTTGACTGACAACTGCTGGGGCAACTGTTATAAGTGCGCTAGGGTTTATTGTAGATGCTGCTTTGCAGCAGATATAACTGCCAAAAGAAAAGCCAGCTAAAATACATGGATTTTCTGGAAATTTATTTTGCATCCAATTATGGGCAGCGAGCAAGTCTTCATATTCGCCAATAGTATTATCGAACTCCCCTTCACTATTGCCAACTCCTCTGAAATTGAATCTGAGAGTGCTGATGCCAAGCTGATCGAGGCTTTTTGCGATGGTGGTTACTACTTTATTGTTTATGCTGCCGCCATGGAGAGGGTGGGGGTGGCAAATTATAGCATAATGACTTGCGTAGCTGTTTAGCTGTTCTGATTTTGTATACAAAGCTTCAATTTTGCCACAATTACCATTGATAATAGTTTTTTTTGTGCGTTCTGAGAGGAGTTTAATCACTTTATTTTAGTCTATTTCTTCAAAGTCACTTTTCATTGCAGCGCAATCTGGGCATACCCAGGTATCTGGTACGCTTTCCCATTTGGTGCCAGCATCTATTCCATCTTCAGGATAGCCATTTTCTTCTGAGTAAATAAAACCGCAGTGAATGCATAAATGTTTTTTCATGTTGAATGTTCCTCTTGTGCTTGTAAACTAAGTAGTTATAATATTATATGTTATAAGAATTTATAATGCAATTTAGGAAAACAATGACAGTAGATTTATCTTTTCATGAGAGAGCAAAGCGTATAATCCCAGGTGGAGTTAACTCACCTGTTCGGGCTTTTAAGTATGTTGGTGGTGAGCCGCCGGTTTTTTGTGCGGGCAGCGGGGCTTATGTATATGATGCTGATGATAAGCAATATATAGATTATGTTGGTGCTTATGGGCCTATGATTGTAGGCCATAATAATAAATATGTACTGGACGCTGCGCAGCAGACTATATCTAAAGGTTTTCATTTTGGCGCTTCGCATGTGCTTGAGTTGGAGTTGGCACAAAAAATATTAAAGCATTTGCCTTACTTAGACAAAATAAGAATGGTAAGTTCTGGTACAGAGGCATGCATGAGCGCTGTGCGTTTAGCTAGAGCTTATACTGGCAGAAGTAAAATTATAAAATTCAATGGCTGCTATCATGGCCATAGTGACTCGCTGTTAGTGCAAGCAGGCTCAGGTGCTTTAAGTTGTGGTGAGCCCAGCTCTCCTGGTGTTTTACAAGAGCAAGCTCAGCATACGCGGGTTGCTAATTACAATGATTTAAGTAGCGTAAAAGCTATTTTGGTTAATAACCCTGATAGTGTTGCGGCTATAATAGTAGAGCCAATTGCAGGGAATATGGGATTGATTTTACCCAGTGCTGGATTTTTGCAGGGGCTGCGAGATTTATGTGATGAATATGGGGCGTTACTGCTATTTGATGAAGTTATGACTGGCTTTCGGGTTGCTTTGGGAGGCTGTTATGAGCTTTATAAGGTCAAGCCCGATTTGGTTATGCTTGGCAAGGTAATTGGTGGCGGTTTTCCTATTGGCGCATTTGCAGGGCGTGATGATATAATGTCGATGTTGGCTCCAGACGGGCCGGTGTATCAGGCAGGGACTTTGTCAGGCAGCCCAGCGGCACTTGCGGCAGGGTTGGCAACTTTAGAGTTGGTGTCTGCGCCTGGTTTTTATGACAAACTCGGTTCAAGTTGTGCCGATTTAACTACAGGTTTAATTAGTATTGCCAATCAGTATAATATAGATTTTAGTGCAAATTATGTCGGCGGCATGTTTGGTTTTAGTTTTACGAAAAATAGCCCAGCAGAGTTCACGTGTTTTTCAGAAGCGCAACGCCAGAGGTTTATAAAGTTTTTCCATTATATGTTCAAAGCAGGTATAAATTTAGC
>JABJPE010000034.1 GCA_018664045.1 Legionellales bacterium
AACCGTAACCGACCAAGCTCTAGTTGATGAAGGCGGTGAAATAATTTTATCAAGCATATTTTCTCATAAAGGCCTATATGCAATTGCATCTTTAGAAATTTCATCAGGCAGGTTTTTCATAGAAGAACCAAAAACACTAGCCCACTTGCAACAATTAATCACAAGAATTAGCCCAAAAGAAATACTACGCTCGGAAAGCTGTGATTTAGAGTTGAAATTTAAAACTGGGATTATATGCAAAAGACCCGCATGGGAGTACAATTATAAAACAGCATATGAAATTTTACTGAAGCAATTACAGGCGACAAGCTTAACTGGTTTTGGCATTGATAACTGTCCCATTGGAATCTGCGCAGCTGGCGCTCTTGTGCAATATATACAACTTACGCAAAAACAAGCGCTACCACACATAAATAAAATAAGACTCCTAACTCAATCTGATGAAATTCAATTAGATAGCACTACTATTTCTAATCTAGAACTTTATCAAAATATAGCAGGTGGCAATAAATACACTCTGCAAGCGGTGATGGACAACACATCCACTGCCATGGGCAGCAGAATGCTAACTAGGCTTATTAAGAGGCCCATTAGAAGTCATGAGGCGCTTAATGAACGTTACGATGCAATCGAATGCCTAATCAAAACTAAAAAATATAAGGATATTGCCAGCATCTTAAAACCAATTGGTGACATAGAGCGTATAATTGCGCGCATAGCACTGCTATCTGCGCGCCCTCGTGACTTAGAAAAACTAAAAATATCACTACTTGAAGTGCCAAACCTACATCAAGTTCTGGCAGCAACCCCAGCAAAACTATGCGGAAAAATTCAAAGCAAACTGTACGCCCTACCTGAACTCGCCAAAGAACTAGATAGCGCAATAATATGCAATCCACCACAATTAATTCGAGATGGCGGCGTTATAAAATATGGCTATAGCGAACAATTAGATAGGCTAAGATCATTCGCTGCCGAATCAAACCAATACCTGAAGGATTTAGAAGAGAGAGAAAAAACAGCAACAGGTATCGGCAACCTAAAAGTAGGCTACAATAAAGTTCAAGGGTTTTATATAGAAGTAAGTAAAGCAAATAGTGCCAATGTGCCCGACCATTACACAAGACGCCAAACACTTAAAAATGCAGAACGCTACATAACATCCGAACTTAAAAGCTACGAAAATGAAGCGCTAAGTTCACAAAGCAAATCACTAAGCCTTGAAAAACAAATATACTCACAATTACTAGAAAAAACATCTGGTTATATAGAAGAGTTAAAGCAAACTATAAACTCCATGGCCAGCATCGATCTGCTTGCTAATTTAGCAGAAAGAGCCATAACATTAAACCTAACAAAACCCATACTAAAATCAGAACCAGGCATAAAAATTAGCCAAGGTCGGCATATTGTAATTGAAGCAAATAGCGACCAAGATTTCATTGCAAATGATTTAGAACTTAATCACAAAAAATCACTACAGCTGATCACAGGGCCAAACATGGGCGGGAAATCAACATACATGCGCCAAACCGCACTTATAGTAATTGCAGCTCATATAGGCTCTTTTGTGCCAGCAGCTAGCGCAGAAATAGGCCCCATAGCAAAAATATTCACAAGAATAGGCGCCTCAGATGATATTAGCGATGGCAAATCCACATTTATGGTAGAGATGAGCGAAGCTGCAAACATCCTGCATAATAGCGGCCCCGATTCTTTGGTGCTAATGGATGAAATAGGCCGCGGCACCAGCACTGCAGATGGCATGGCTATAGCTTGGGCAACAGCAGAACACCTAAGTAAGCTCGGGACTATGTGCTTATTTGCCACCCACTATCTTGAGCTAACGAATTTAGATGAACAATTCGACAATATTAACAACATTCACTTTGCAGCAACAGAACATCAAGACAACATAGTATTTCTTCACAAAGCGAAAGCAGGACCTGCTAGCTGCAGTTATGGCTTAAACGTTGCAAAACTAGCTGGCATGCCAAATGAAGTAATTATACGCGCAAAAAACATTGCCGCTGACATTGAAAACATCAACATAGACACGACCACAGCCAAAATTGACTCTAATTTTAGTCACCCTGCATTACTTGAACTAGACAAAATAAACCCAGAAAACCTAAGCCCAATTCAAGCACTAGAATACTTAGTAAAACTAAAGAAAATTCAATCACTTGCCTAGCCACTTTTTCATTGACGCACAGCAAGAAAACATGTATAATTAAAAAGATTTAAATATTAAACAGGAGCTAACATGCAGCCAGACAACACAATAACTACTACTGAAGCAACAATAGGACAAAAAATAAATAGAAACTGGTGGCAATACCTATGGGAGCTAGATAGCGAAGTAATAGACATTCAAAACAAATATAATGAAATCTTAGATAGACCCATAACTTTTGAACATGACGATAACTTTTTTTCTGCAACAACTAATTTACAAAACTTCAAATACAAAACAGATGAAGAGAGCGCTAACATCGAAACCATTGAATACAAAAACATTAAGAGAAATATATATGCAAACTATTACAATATTGTATCTTACAGCATTGATTTTAATAAAAAAGTAATTATAACATTAGCCGACCCTGTTAATGCTAAAGAAGAAGCAGTGGACACTGATCAAATAAAACTGGCACTATCAGAAGAAACTGGTGGCACAGATAATATTACTAGTATATCAGACCGTGATAGAACCACTTTAGATAATGCCAAACAAGTCATAAAAAACGTAAGGGCCAAAATTGATAATAGTATCAAATACAAAAGACTAAACCTAATACAACAGTTATGGTTTGGCTTTAAACGCTTTTGGCATTCCTATCATAGCAAACCACTTAGATCGACAATTTACACATGGATTGCAATAGCAGCCCTACTATATCTACAAGCTGGCATTCTTTCATTCACACCAGTGAGCACCATACTACTCGGAGCTACTATATTTTTAACCATTCCGTTAGTATCTAGTTTATTTTACATAAGGATGGATAAACTACTTGCACGCATAGCTGATAATGGCAAAGAAAACGAAGATCACGGAGACGACTACAGCATTAAAAAAATAGCAAGATCCTTAGGATGCAATCCAAAAATGCAAGCAACTTTAGCCCTATGGACAATAGCACTAGCAGCAATTACAACCTTCTGCGTAGCTGTTGCGAATAGCCTTGCATATTCTATGTTCCTTACCGCCTCTGCGACAAGCTTCATGTTGTTTCCAGCATCGTTATGGGGATGTTTTGCCGTGGCAGCTATTGCCGGATTAATACTATTTAGCTTAAATGCTAGTTCATTCAAAGGAGGCGACATGTTCAATGACGCACCAATTAGCACCAGTGAAAAACAAACTATTTTAGGCATTGATTTTGAGGAAAAATCTGTGTTGACACTTCTAGGGGAGTCTATCAGAACCAGCTTTTCTGCAGCAGTAGAAGCACTTAAACCAGCATTAATGGTGGTCAATAATGAGATTAAAAATGACTCTGAAGCTCAAAAATTAATAACATCTGCTATTACTGCATCATTTAGCTCAGCAGGACTACTAGCAACAGCAAAATACCCAGAAACTTTAACGCAAGAAGCTGGAATTAATAGTAATCCACAACGATAACTGTCTAAATTAATTAAACTTAAAAAAGGCAATGGCCCACCGTAATGACGGGCTGGAACACAGGGTTACCAGGATCGTAGCAATAACCGAGATGGCTGGATTGCGAGGAGCTAACACCTTCCGAAGCGTTAACGTAGGTAGGTTGCGACGTCGCAATCCATCTTTAAATAATAACAATAATTTACCCCACTGCTATAAGCACTGTCTTTGATCAGGAGTAATAAATGAACTTGCAGCAGCTAGGGCAACAAGTGGATTGCGACGTCGCTGCACTCCTCGCAATGACGGGCGGGGGGAGCAAAACCCCTCGCAATGACCGGTTGGGAAGACACGAACTTGCAATCACTGGGCGGGTAGTTCAACCATTGCACTCCCTTAGCAAATGATTTTCACTAGTAATGCCCGGGTGGCTAGTTACGAAAAAAGATAGGCAAGCCTAGCTTTTTTGATGGACAACATTATTCCGCAGGTAAGTTGCGCTCACAGCTGTTATTTCTTGAGCTAGATCTATATTTGCTATAGCAAATGCAACAACGTGCTCTGCCTTAGGATTAGAGTTTAGCTTAAGATGTGTTGTTTTTTTAGCAGCAGACTTTGGCAGCACCTCCGCATATAACTCCCACACGCGCCCTACCACAGCACCAACATCAATTTGCCGATCATTTACCCGGCTTGGAGCCGAAAGACTATCAGGAACGATTGCAACGACTTTATTCAGCTTGCTATCAAAGTCATATATAGCCCAATATATCTCGCCCATTCTTGCATCTAAACCTACCAATACTTGCCCATTATCATTCTCTGCAAAATAATTAATCGCTATTGCTAACAAGCTTGAAACAGGAATTATTTTAATCCCAAGGCCAAAAGCAAGGCCTTGCGCTACGCTTAAACCGAGCCTAATACCTGTAAAAGACCCAGGGCCTACGGTAACAGCTATGTAATCTATGTCACGCAGCGACTTATTATTCAGCTTTAAAATTTCAGCTATCATATTGTGTATATGCTTGTTGTGCTCACGCGGCAGGACCTTAATAACCTGTGTTATTTTAGAATCGACGGCTAAAGCTACTGAACAATTATCAGTTGTTGTATCTAATGCTAATATTGTACTCATGGGCTAACGCTCTATTAATTTAACTGCTACATTTATATGCTGAAATCCTACATAACCAAAGGTGTCTATATCATTATAGGTAAACTTTCTCCATAAGCTAGACTCAAACATGCGTGCAGAAAACTTAGCCTTACTTTTATCAGTATTACTTGGATCAAGCCATAATTGATGCGCCCAAAAACATGCCAATAAACTTGTAGTATCGCTAGTTTCTTTGCCTACTACTTTTATATATCTACAAGAATCTTGTTTTAAGGTAAACATTACAGGCTTAAAACTCTGCAATTCAAAGTTTGGTGCTAATTTTGCCGTGCCACCTGTGATTTTAACAGATAAAGCACGATCCATTCTTAACGTTTTTGGCATATAATGACTTCTAATATTTTCAATTTCTGCATAATCATAAATCATTAAATTCCTGTCCTCAGAAGACATCTCATTCCACGAACTTCTACTTAAACCTAACTTTTCCGGCAAAGTTTTACCACAACCTGTAAGCATCAACGCAATACCAACTGATAGTAAAATATAAAAATACTTTGTTGTGATTAATAATTTTCTTGCTTTCATGACTAATCTCAGCTACCCTTTTTTCTCCGGAATCAACTACTATTGGAAACAAAATGACCGAATCCAAAAACATCTCAAGTGCTCTAGAGTACCATGCCAGCCCAAGACCAGGCAAGATAGAAATTCAAATAACAAAATCAACAGTCTCACAAGACGACTTGGCACTGGCGTATAGCCCTGGAGTTGCGGAACCGGTTTTAGAAATAGCAGACAACCCTGAAAATGCTTATAAATACACAGCAAAAGGAAATCTAGTCGGGGTTATTACAAATGGCTCTGCCATACTTGGGCTTGGCAACCTAGGGCCTCTCGCTAGCAAACCAGTTATGGAAGGGAAAGCCGCCCTCTTTAAAAAATTTGCGGATATAGATGTTTTTGATATAGAAGTCGATGCTAAAGATATAAACGAGTTCATCCAAACTGTAGCTAACATCGCACCAACGTTCGGTGGCATTAACCTTGAAGACATAAAAGCACCTGACTGCTTTATTATAGAAGAAGCCTTAAAAGAAAAACTTGATATACCTGTATTTCATGATGACCAACATGGCACAGCAGTATCTATTGCAGCGGGCTTAATCAATGCGTTAGAAATCCAAGAAAAAAAATTAGAAGAATGCAAAATATGCTGTGTAGGGGCGGGAGCTGCAGCAATAGCGTCTATGAATTTTTTAGTTAAACTTGGGGCAAAATTAGAAAATATATATCTAGTAGATAGCAAAGGTTTAGTACACAAATCAAGGACTGATCTAAATCCCTATAAAAAGCAATTTGCACAAGACACACTAAAAACAACACAGAAAGATGCGATAGAAAATTCCGACATATTAATCGGCCTAGCAGGCTCTGATATAATATCAGCTAATGAACTTAAAAGCATGAACGACAAACCAATAATATTTACTTTATCAAACCCAAATCCAGAAATCAGCTATGAATTAGCAAAATCAGCATGCCCAGACGGAATAATAGCTACAGGAAGAAGTGATCTGCCAAATCAAATTAATAATGTTCTCTGTTTTCCGTACATATTTAAAGGCGCACTCGCAGTTAAAGCGAAAACCATTAATTTTGCCATGCAAAAAGCAGCAGCGTACGCTATTGCAAAAATAGCAAAACAACCAGTGCCAGAGAGCTTAAAAGAAAGCTATAACAAAGACAACTCATGGTCTTTCGGCAGAGAATATATTATTCCTATGGCATTAGACCCACGGTTAAAAGACGCAGTAACCACAGCTGTAGCTAACGCAGCTAAAGCCTCTTTTTAACTTTTAGCGGCACAACCCTAATATTATTGTAATGGCTTACTGTCGCTGCAGCCAACCAACATCCTATTGTAAATAATGTCAAACATTCCATGTAAACATCCTTTTTATCCATAAACTCGTCTAACTAAAACTAAGAAGCTTGTTTAAGGGTTCGTCGGTGGCATCCTTGCCAAAAAACTGACTTCCTATCAGCACAGACCCAAAACCTCGCTCCTTAAGTTCCCTAGACGAACCAGTCTTGAAACATCCTTATCTCAAAACATCTCGCAATCGGCTTACCAATCCTTTGGTATTAATGCTCATCCTTGAGCTTCCTTGCCACTTGTCGGAAATCCATTTCCTCGAGATACTTATATAATAACAAATTGTGATTCTTAAACAACCACTTAGCATATACGTAATTATGTATAAAAAACAATCACTTACAATAACTACAATTTATTCTTGTTGTTTTTCAATGCTTTACAAGGAGAAAAGGTTGGTTTAAAAAAGTAGTTCTTATCTCACTTTGAGATATATCTCACAAAAAAAAAGCTTTTATCCCTAAACAGCCATGCAGAATATCCTTAATGTAATTTTTCATTAAAATATAAGCACTTACGCCATACTGGATAGATTATACTTTAATCAAGGTATATTTTTGGCGGCAATCTTAAAAATAAAATAGACTTTTAAAGCACCGTTGATATAATTGTTTTCACATCTTTGCAATACTTGTCACAAGGAGAATCTATGAGCATACTACAGAATAAAAAAGTCCTGATTGTTGGTGTAGCCAGCAAAAGATCAATCGCTTATGGAATAGCTGCTTCGATGCACAAACAAGGAGCAAAACTCGCATTCACCTATCAAAATGAGCGTTTAGAATCTAGAGTTAAAAAAATAGCTGAAGAATTTAGTGCTGAAATAATTGAAAAGTGTGATGTAGCTGAAGACAGCGATATAAAAAAATTATTTTCTCACATAAAAAACAAGTGGCAGACTATTGATATAGTTGTACACTCTGTTGCATATGCTCCTCAAGATCAACTTCAAGGAAGTTTTGTTGATAGCGTAACTAGAGAAGGATTTCAAATTGCACACGACATTAGCAGCTATAGCCTTGCTGCATTAGCAAAAGAAGCAATGCCACTAATGAAAAATAATAATGGCTCCATCATGGCAGTGACATATCTAGGTTCTATGCGTGCATTTCCCAACTATAATACTATGGGAGTAGCTAAGGCATCTCTAGAAGCCACAGTTAGGTACCTCGCCCACAGCATGGGGCCTCATGGTATAAGAGTTAATGCAATCTCTGCAGGGCCAATAAAAACGTTAGCAGCAGCAGGAATTTCATCATTCAAGAAAATGCTAGACTTTAATAAAAAGGCCTCTCCAATGCGTGAAAACGTCACTATAGAACAAGTTGGTAATGCTAGTGCATTTATCTGCTCTGACATGGCATCTGGGATAACTGGTGAAATACTTCATGTTGACAATGGCTTTAATACAGTAGGAATGAGCCTCCCTGAAGAAGAAACTGAGTAGAATATATGAATGAAATAATCTCTAACTATTTAACTTTCCTCCTCCAAACTACAACTATAGTCTTCGCCATATTAATTATACTTGGGAAAATCATCTCTTTAAAAAAAAGTAGCTTAATTGACTCTAGCGATATTGAAATTAAAAAACTAAACGCTAAAACACAGGAAAGCATTGAAAAAACAGCAAAGAAAATATTAAATAAGAAAGATTATAAAAAACTAGTAAAGTCTAACAAAGAAAAACAAAAAAAACATAAAAACACAACAAGAAGCAAGCTTTTCATTCTAAGCTTTAAGGGGGACATACGCGCCTCTGCTGCCGAACAACTAAGAGAAGAAGTATCTGCTATACTTGCAATTGCAAAAACAAATGATCAAGTATTGCTTCAGCTAGAAAGTCCAGGTGGCTGCGTCCATGATTATGGATTTGCAGCATCACAACTCACACGGATAAGAGACCATAATATAAAACTAACAGTTGCTGTCGATAAAATGGCTGCTAGTGGCGGCTACTTAATGGCCTGTGTTGCCAACAACATTATTGCATCACCATTCGCTGTAATAGGATCAATAGGTGTTTTACTTCAGGTTCCTAATTTTCATAAATTTCTTCAAGATAAAAAAATAAATTTTGAACAACTAACTTCAGGCAATGACAAACGCAACTTAACAGTATTTGGTGAAAATACAGATGAAGACAGAGAGAAAGCACAAGAGCAAATAGATCAAATTCACAGATTATTTACAGATTTTGTAAAAAAATACAGACCTAACATTGAGTCTGACAAGGTTGCCACAGGAAAAACATGGCACGCAATTGATGCAATTGAGTTAAATCTTGTAGACCAAATCACCACTAGTGATGAATTTATTATTTCCGCACTTAAATCAAATGATGTATATACGCTTAAAAAACAAAAAAAGAAGAGAAGTTTTACGCAAAAAATTACTGAAAGCGCCCAACTACTCATGTCTATATAACACTGTATTGACTAGATTTATTTAGGTGATATAATCAAAGTCCGATCTTTATGCAGCCAACTTAAACGGTGACTTTATGACAACAGAAAATACCCCCATAAATTTAAACATATGCTTAAAAATTGCAAATAACGATAAAAGCATTGTGAAAAAACTATTATCTATGTTCATAAGTGAACTCCCGACAGCAAAAACAAGTATAAATAAAGAGTTTGAAAAATATGATACTAATGCCATGGGTGCGCTGACACACAAGCTACTAGGATCTAGCGCTTACTGCGGCGCACAACAGCTGCAAAAATCACTAAACTGTCTTTCTAGGCACATAAAGGAAAACAACAAAGAATCCATCCGAAATGAGCTAAACAACATGAATACCTGTATAAATGAAATTATGGATTACTATAGAGATAACATTATAAACACTAAAGAACTAGAAGAAATTAACAGTTAAATATAATATGAATAAAGATGATAACTTCAGCAGAAAAGAAGAGAAAAAGTTTTCCGATTACGGTGAGTCATGGTGGGAGGATAATTCGGTTGCAGCTCCACTTCACAAAATAAACCCCCTTAGAATTAACTTTATAAGAGAAAATACAGACTCATTAAAAAATTGTTCTGTATTAGATGTTGGCTGTGGTGGAGGCATACTAACTGAAGAGCTTGCAAAATATAGCCATAAAGTATTAGGCATAGATATTTGTTCAACAGCAATAGATGCTGCCAAAAATCATGCAGCTAAGCAACAATCATCCGCAAATTACAAACAAACAACTATAGAGACATTTCATAGCGAAAACCCTGACGCAAAATATGACATTATTACTTGCATGGAAATGTTAGAGCATGTGCCAAACCCTGAGCAAATAATTTCGCATGTTTCAAGAATACTTAATCCTGGTGGAACTGCTTTCTTTTCTACATTAAATAGAAATATGAAATCATTTTTGTTTGGCATTATAGGCGCAGAGTATATATTAAATATGATACCAAAAGGCACCCACTCATACTCTTCATTTATAAAGCCATCAGAATTAAACTCATGGTGCAAGAAACACGGATTAGAATTCACAGGTATTACAGGGATATCCTACAACCCACTAACTGACAAGTTTAGTCTTAGCAAGGACACAAGCGTTAATTACCTTTGCTGCTTTAAGAAATCAACTTAATTTTGCAAACTTCTACTTACAACTTCAAACACATCATTTGATAGCACCTTAGTATCGAGCAAAGAATTCAAATGTAGTTTTATCTTCTTTTGCCTATCTTTATCTAGTAAGCGCCAGCTGATAAAAGGCTCGCACAGACGAGCTGCTAACTGCGGATTAAACTTATCTATCCGCATAATCTCACTTATAACATAATCGTAGCTCTCTCCATCAGCCGCATGAAAATGAGCCATGTTTAAACTTGCAAACACGCCAACTACAGCCCTAACTCTATTTGGATTACTATCATCATATGCTGGATGCATGGCAAGACTCTTTACCCTAGACAAAGCACCTTCTGACTTATCATTAGCCTGGAGTCTAAACCACTTATCTATTACCAGCGGATGATTTTTATACTCAGCATAAAAATCTGAAAACAAGTCACCTTTGATAGATGAATTAGAATTACTTATTGCACATAATGCTGCCACCTTGTCAGTCATGTTATTAGCATTAGAGTATGCCTGTTTAATTAAATTATCATATTTACCATCTATCTGAGATAGGAAACTTAAAGCCATACCTGTAGATGACCTAGCAGCAACTTGATCTGGCGAAAATACATAAGGATTATCTAAATTATTGTCATCATACAACCTCAACCATTCATGCTCCCCCTTTGATGCAAAATAATGCTTTATTTTTTCTATAACCACACTTAAAAGAACTACATCAGGCTTGTTCATATGTAGCAGTAAGTATTTTAATGTTGGCATAGTAAATATATGCGGCAAAAAGTCTTTATCAACAGAGTCATTGCTTATACATTCCATAAATGCATTTGAAATAAAATCAGGGATACTATAACGTTGGTTTGACTCTAAAGCTTTATACCAATCCTTTATTATAATCAATTGCAGTTCACTTGCAGCCTCCCATCTACTTATTAAATCACTATCTTTAGCCAATAAAAAAGTAAGCTCTTCAGGGCTGCGCTCATAAATAATTCGAACTGGAGCTGAGAAATTACGTAAGATAGATAATACCGGCTCCTCAGATATGTCGTTAAATACAAATGTTTGATCCTTTTTATTAAAATGCATAACATTGTCAGCAACAATTCCACCAGATAATTTGTCTATAGCAATATCGGTGCCTGTAGATGATAGCAAACCAAATCTAAGAGGAATAAATAATGCCGCAGCACTTTCATTCCCAGGTATGCTTTGCTTTAAACTTACACTAAAAGTTTGGGCAGATGGGTCATATAATGTATCTACCGCCACATCTGGGGTGCCTGACTGCGAATACCACAATCTAAATTGCGACAAATCAACGCCAGAGGCAACTTCCATTGCTATTACAAAGTCATCAGTAGTAACAGCTAAACCATCATTCGTGAGGAAATATTCATCCATACCTAGTCTAAAAGCCTTTTTGCCAAGTATAGTTTCAATCATTCTGATAACTTCAGCACCTTTGTTGTATACAGTGTTAGTATAAAAATTATTCATAGAAACATATGATTCAGGGCGAATAGGATGTGACATTGGACCAGCATCTTCTGCAAACTGATAGTTTTTCATTATGTAAACATCTGAAATTCTTTTACTAATAGCTGAGGTCATATCAGCAGTAAAACTCTGATCTCTGAAAATTGTAAGCCCTTCTTTCAAGCTCAGCTGAAACCAATCTCGGCAAGTAACTCTATTTCCTGACCAGTTATGAAAATATTCATGCCCAACAACACCAAGAACATTGGTATAATCTTGATCTGTTGCTAGTGCTGAATTAGCTAAAACATACGCGTCATTGAAAATATTTAATCCTTTATTTTCCATTGCACCAAAATTAAAATCACCAACTGCAACAATCATATAAATATCTAGTTCATATTCACGCTGATAAACCTTCTCATCCCACTGCATTGCATAACGTAAGGAATCTAATGCAAAGTCAGCTTGGTCTAACTTTCCTTTTTCAACAAAAACCTGAAGATCGACATTCCTATTATTCATCGTTACGAATTTGCTTGAGACAAAATCAAAATCACCAGCTACTAATGCAAAAAGATAGCATGGTTTTAATGTCGGGTCTTGCCAAAGAACCCAGTGCTGACCATCATCTAAATCTCCACTATCAATCAAATTACCATTTGACAACAATACAGGGTATTTTTCTTTATCAGCTGTTATTTTCACTGTAAAGTTTGTCAAAACATCGGGCCTATCTAAAAAGTAAGTTATACATCGAAAGCCATGCGGTTCACATTGAGTTGTGAAATTACCATTAGACAAATATAAACCGTTTAAAGTTTTATTATTTTGCGGATCTATATTTACAATGGTTTCCAATATAAATTTATCAGGCACAGCAAAAACGACAAGAACATCATTCTCAATAGAATACTGATTTTTAGATAAAATTTCCCCATCTAACTTCAGCTGCACAAGATCTACATTTTCCCCATTTAAAAGCAAATCTGCTGACTTGCTATCAGAAAATTGTTTTTTTTCAAATGTTAATATAGATTCAACTAAAGTTTGAGTTTCATGTAATTTAAAATGCAACTCGGTATTTTTTAGAATAAAGTTGGGGGATTGATAGTCGCTACGATAATGAGTCTTGCGCTCAGCCACTATAGTATTTGCCTTGCTCATGCCTACCTCCTTGTAAAATAACATAAAACATATAGCCTATGATACAATATATACAGTTAAATTTCAAGTGTTATTATAAGCATAGGGCGCCAAAACTATAATAATAATACCTTTAACTATTAACGAACTGTTTTTGCGTGTTTTGTTTCAGAAAAAATGAATAGTCAAAATAACTTTGATTTAACTTATAGCCACTATAGAATATATATGCATGCTGGATTTTAACGAGATAAAAATGGAAATAAAACAAACAACAGATCAAAATATAAACATAATCAGCAGCTACACCAGCTCAAGCATAACTGTTGGCAATAACAAATACGTAGAAAGCATCAGTCTAAGCAGGAATACGATAAATCATTTAAACATATGCAAGATAACCGAACTAGATATAAACTTGTTACCTGAAATATCAAAATATGAAATCATTATTTTCGGCACTGGCAGCCATACTGAAAAGCTAACAGGCAAACAGCTAAGCTATTTAGCTAAAACAAAAACAAGTTATGAGTTTATGCGCACAGAATCTGCAATAAAAACATATAACACCTTAGCACATGACAATCGTGAAGTTATAGCTATACTATTAATTAACTAGGCAAAAAAATATTTGAGAAAACCATGGGCAAAAATATACTTAAAATATCTATATCCCAACTAAATTCCACTGTGGCTGCGATAAAAAACAATACCAATAAAATAATTGAAATAATTGATGAGCAAAAAAAGATAGGATCAGACCTGCTGATATTTCCTGAACTTTGTATCAGTGGCTACCCACCAACTGACCTACTACTACGCCCAAGCTTCCATGCTAAAATAAAGATGGCCTTACAAGAAATCACACAAGCAACCAGCAAATTAACAGTTATAGTCGGATACCCTGAACAAAAAGATGGCAATATTTTTAATATGGCTGCCGTAATTTCTAACAAAAAGATAGTGCACACCCAAGCAAAGCAGGCCCTGCCTAACTACCAAGTTTTTGATGAAAAGCGCTATTTCACATCTGGCACTAATATAAAAGAATTCTACGTAGGCAATACAAAGTGTTGCCTAGCGATATGTGAAGACATGTGGGATATTAATTTTCAAAGCAAAATTGCAGCGCTAAAGCCAAGTATAATGATATCTATAAATGCATCTCCTTTTATGATTGGCAAACCTAAAGAGCGCCAGCAAATGATTTTACAGGCTGCCAAAAAAATAAAAACCAATTGCATTTATACAAATATGTGTGGGGCACAAGATGAACTGGCATTTGACGGAGGCTCATTTATAACCAATTCTAATGGAAAAATTATTGCAGCAGCGCCCCAGTTTAGCAGCCAGACATACAATTATACATATGAGATTCAAGAAAACAGATTCAGCCAATTAAACTCACCAAAAGAATTACATGAACTAGAGCAGATATATAGAGCTTTGACACTTGGAATCAAAGACTATGTTCAGAAAAACAACATTCCTGGGGTAATAATTGGGCTTTCAGGTGGAATTGATTCAGCTCTAACATTGGCAATATGTCATGATGCCATTGGGAGCAACAGAGTAACAGCACTATTATTACCTAGTAAATTTACTAGCAATGAAAGCCTTAACCTTGCTAATGAACAGGCAAATAATTTGAACATAAAAATAAAAACAATAAGCATCGACCAGATATACCACACCACTCTCAAAACCCTTAATCTAAAAGATAATGGTTCCCTTAGCACCCAAAACATCCAAGCTAGAATTCGTGCAAATATACTTATGGCAGAGTCTAACGAAACAGGAAACATACTTATAAACACAAGTAATAGAAGCGAAATAGCAACCGGATATGGCACTTTGTACGGGGATATGGCTGGTGCATTTGCTGCGCTAAAAAACATACCAAAAACCACAGTTTACAAGTTAGCTAATTGGCGCAACAAGCAAAGCAATGCAATTCCAAATAAAGTAATTAGTAGAGAACCGACGGCGGAGTTGTGCAATGCACAAAAAGACACAGATACGCTCCCGCCCTACCCAATTCTAGATGAAATATTAAGCATGTACCTGGATTTAAACTATGACGCCAAAAGAATAACTGAAAATGGCTTTTGCCCAAAACAGGTTGGCAAGATTATAAGCATGATTAACAAGTCTGAATTTAAGCGACAACAGTTTGCACCAGGAGTGCAACTTAAAGAAAATTCTTTTGGTATAGCAAGAAGGATAGCTATAACTAGTGGGCAAGATGATTAACCCTATTTAAAACCATTAATCTTTTTTAGTTTAGCAATATCTTTTGCCCATGACTCTAAACCCAATTTAGCATATGACTTTTGCAATAAATCCAAAGAATCAGGTAGCAAACAGCTGCTAGAATATTCACTAAGGACAACTTCAGACCTATTAATAGCAGCAATGTAAGCCCCCTTGTCAAAATAGAAACTTGCAACATCAATATTTTCACGTGCTTTTATCGAATTTACTTTTTGTTGAAGTAATGCTGCCGCAGGCACATACTTACTTTTTGGATACAGGTCAATTAACATTTGTGCCTTTTGGTAAGCATTTTCAAGTTTGCTTAAATCATTTCTAGCACGGTCAGATCCAATTTTTTCTTGAACCCAGTTGCGATACTCTTTATAACTTGAGTAAGCCTGCATGAACATAACCCAGTCTGCATTTTTACTACGCGGGTAAAGCTGAAGAAAGTAATCAGATTCTGCATAAGCCTGAGAATAATTTCTATCCATATAATAACTATATATTCCTAGAGCTCTATTTCTCTCGCTATTTTTAACAAATGGATATTTATTGTTAAGTATTTCAAAAAAATCTGAAGCAGTATGATATTGACCTTCTTGTAAATATTTATTAGCGTCGACATACATCTGAGAATCAGACTTTTTTTCGAATTCGTCCTTAACAGTTAAAGTTGAGCAACATTGCAGTAAAAACAACATTAATATAGATGAAACTAATTTATACATTTTTATAAAATCCATTACTAGAAAACATGATTATACCCAGCAAAAATAGCTAAAATCAACTTATGACATCCAATAAAAGCAAAATAACCCAATTATAGCCTAATAACAGCTATATTTACATCTCGGCATAAGTTACAATAAAAACCATTATGCAGCAGACAATTACCACATATCACATAAGTGTCCTAGACAAATCACAAATGAGGCTAGACCTATACCTTGCCACCCAACTTCCGGAATATAGCCGTAGCAATATTAGCACCTGGATAAAACAAGGTAACGTTAAAATAAACTCAGACACTATATTAAAAGCCAAAGAAAAAATAACCTATAAAGATCATATAGAAATTAAAATTAAGCTTTCCAACCAAAATGATACCTGGCATAAGCAAAATATAAAAATAAATATTATATTTGAAGATGAAGAAATACTTTTAATAAACAAACCTGCGGGGCTAACAGTGCATCCAGGTGCAGGTCAGGCAGATAACACTCTTGCCAATGCACTCCATTACTACGACGAAAATCAAAACAAGCTACCTCGCATGGGAATTGTACATAGACTAGATAAAGACACCAGTGGCATTATGGTCGTAGCAAAAACACTAAAGGCACACAAGTCATTAGTCACGCAGCTTCAAAATAGAACCATACTCAAAACATACCATGCCATAATTACCGGCACAATTATAGCTGGTGCAACTATAGTAAATAAAATTGGAAGAGACCCTAACAAAAGAACAGCTATGACAGTTAACCCGAATGGAAAAGAAGCCATAACACACTATCGAGTCATAAAAAAATTTGAAAAGCATACGTTACTGCAAGTTAATATTGAAACCGGTAGGACTCATCAAATAAGAGTACACATGAGCCATATAAAACACCCAATAGTTGGTGATAAAACCTATGGCAAAACCACTATTTCATCAAACACAGCTCCGCATATATTAAATTCTATAAAAAAATTAGATAGGCAAGCACTACATGCTTTTGAACTAGAACTTGACCACCCGGGCACTAATGAAAGAATAAAATTCACTTGCCCCTACCCTAGCGACTTTGAAGAGCTATTAAATTCTCTAGATATAGTACAATAAAATGAGCAAAGTAATATTTGAGTCTAATCTTGTAACAATACCCGCTAACTGGCAGGCCCCCGAACATATCACCGCCTTTACAACAACCAGAGCGGCTGGATTTAGCCGCAACAAAAATTATTTTAGCTTAAATTTAGCAATGCACGCTAATGATGACAAATACGCAGTCGAACTTAATAGAAAAAAAATAAATGAATATATTGGTCATGAGGTTAAATGGTTAAAGCAGAAGCACACAAACACGGTCATTCAAGCCGAGAAAAATAACTATAACGTTAATGCAGATGCTGTATTTACAAATAACAGAGGAACAGTTTGTGCTGTATTAACTGCAGATTGTGTGCCTATATTACTAACAGACACTCAAGGAACCTTTGTCGCAGCTATACATGCAGGCTGGAAGGGACTAGCGACAAATATAATTAAAAACACAATACAAAAAATAAAAAGCGATAATATTATTGCCTGGATCGGGCCATGCATTTGTTACAAATGTTATAATATTGGGCCTGAAGTAAAAGATATTTTTTGCACAATACAGCCAAAGCTTCACAGCTGTTTTTCAGTAAAAGACAACAAATTTCATGCAAATCTAAATGAAATTAGTGAAACATTGCTAAGACTTGAAGGTGTCAGACAAATAAGTTCAGCAAATTTATGTACTAAAAATCATAAAAACGATCTGTTTTCAGCAAGGCGTGACGGCATAAATTCTGGCAGGATAGCATCTTGTATTTGGATAAAATAAGCTAGAAAACATGCAGTAAAAATGCTAGAATTAATTAGTGGTTTTAAATATGGATAATTACTCAAAGGGATAATATGAAAAAATACAAAATTATACTAAGTGCCGCTGTAATATTATTTTCTAGCATAACTCAAGCTGGCGAAAAAGCACCTGTAAATAGCCTAAATCCAATGCTTACTAAAGTAATGCCAACTGTGGTTAACATAAGATCTCAACATGACCCAAAATTTGGTCAAGACCCATATTCAAATGACGACAAAGAGCAAAACAAAAAAGGGAGTTTAGTAGAGCTTGGATCAGGCGTAATCATAGATGCTAAACACGGACTAATTGTTACCAATGCCCATGTTGTTCATGATGCCAGCACTATTTTAATAACCCTAAATGACAGCCGCAAATATTTAGCCAACACTGTTGGTGAAGACGCCATAAGTGACATTGCCATACTCCATATTTCAGCTAAAAACTTATCTGAAATAGAAATTGGCAGATCAAAAGACTTAAAAGTTGGTGATTATGTTACTGCTATTGGGAACCCATTTGGCCTCCATCAAACAGTAACTTCAGGGATTGTAAGTGGCCTACATAGAAATGCTAACAACAGCCTAAATAACTTCATTCAAACAGACGCACCAATAAACCCAGGCAACTCTGGTGGAGCTTTAATTAACTTATCAGGTGAACTTGTTGGTATAAACACCGCAATACTTTCAACGGGAAATGCCGGCAACATAGGTATTGGCTTTGCAATTCCATCAGACATGATGACCAACATTATAAAACAAATAATACAATATAAAGATGTTAAAAGAGGCATGTTAGGGGTCACAATGCAAGAATTAACACCTCAACTTGCAAAAGCATTAAAAGTCCATACTAAGCATGGCGCAATAATTAACTCAGTTACACCAGGCTCAGCTGCTGAGAAAGCAGAACTTAAGCCAAAAGACATAATAGTTAGCATCGATGATCAGGATATATATACAGCAGATGAAGCTAAAAGTTATATTGGGGTACTGCGTGAAGGATCAAAAGTCGCCTTTAGTATTGAAAGGGACAACTTAATGCAACAAAAATATGCCACATTAGGCTCAATAAAAGAAACCTTAAAAAAATCTGATGAATCAATCTTAAGCGGCATGACGTTAATAGATTACGATGAAATTGATAATAGCAACAAACGGACAAAAGGAGTTATAGTAACTAGCGTGCATCAAGGTAGCAAAGTTTGGTTAGGCGGCCTTGGGCGAGGAGATGTGATTACCTCTCTAAATAACAAAAAAATTAGCAATCTAGATGAATTCACAAAGGAGATAAACATAGTTGGCAAACAAAGTGACAAAGAGATACTACTAGATGTAAAAAGAGGCATGTCTAGCTACCTCATTGTAGTAGAATAAAACTTGATATTTAACAATATGTCACTTAAAATTGGGGGACTGTTTATAATATAACTTACAAATGAGAGGCGCACGTGAGCTATTACCCAACACCAAAAAAATTATTAAACACAATTTTAAACCCTGATGCAAGTAACAATAAAGAAAGAGCCTCATCTGAAATTAGCACGTTACTATTTTCATCTCATATATTAATCTGCTTGTTATTTTATAGCGTTTCATTAATGAGCTTAACTACTTTTGCTATACTAATTGTAAACTACTCCATCCTAGCGTATAGCGCAGGAGCTGTATCAGCAGGCTATGCATATAAAGATAATGAAGAAAATGATGAGCATGATACTGATAAAAAGTTCATGTCAATATGCACCCTCACATTCTTATTAACTGGCATACTGCCATTTATTTACTTAAAAATACTTGCGCCCTCTATAGTTGCTATATACTACCTACCTATAATGTTTTATTCTTTTATTGCATTAGCAACATATATCAACTTCAATTCAACCCCTAGCGGACCTTCTGATAATTTACTAGAGAACCTAAAAGGCTTTTTAAAAACCAAAGTGTTCACTTGGCACATAAGCCTTATTAGCTTCAATAAACATAGAGCAGAGACGATGCAAAATATCCCACAACAAGCAATAAAAACACAAGTACAACAACGTGATTCATCTGACTTTGGTGGTGGGACACCTGCATCAGGAGATGACTTAACAGGTACTATCCCTTCAGCACCTCCCTTAGCCGAGGCCTCACTATATCCCAAAGAAGGTGTAAAATCATAGTATGAGTGGACTTCTAAATATAATTATACATGGAAACTCTACGGTAATTGGTGATACTGCAGCTAGTCTTGCAATAAAGGCAGGTGAGCTACAAGCATATACATATAACAACTACTATCTCAAATTAGCAGCTGCTGACTTATGCTATAACATTGATAATAAAACAACCATGTATCAAAAAGAAGTTAATGATTTAATATATATATCAGAAAGAAGAGACTATATAGATTCTCGCATGATCAGCGACTACAAATTATACCCGTTTTTGTTTTTTGCACTAAACTTTAGTCCAGTTATACAAAACCCATGCTCAATTTCGTTATTAATACCTGCATTAAAAGTAATAACATTAGTAACAACATTAGTTGCTGGCATTTTTAAATTCTTCAGCGTAAAAATAACATCTCTTGCATGGGCCTATTCATTTTTTCATGTGACAGGAATTACAATACTAACAGCATTTGCAATACCTGCAGCATTACTGACAGCAGCAGCCTTTTATAGAGTACTAATACTACCTCACAAAAAATCTGACACTAAAAATATTTCTACTACCGAATGCATTGCTGCTCTATCTATATTTATTGCACCAATATTCATTCCTGTATTATTTCCAGCTATATGCCTGCTATTCTCTGCATGCTTCCTTTATAATAGGAATTTCAATGTTACAAGTAACTACGAACGTATTAAATGGCTACTCGGCAAAAACAATAATGAAGATCAAGTTTTTGCTCCCGATCTATCCTTAGGATTTAATTATAATATTAATGAAATTAAGGGCATATTCGATATAGAAACATCCAAACAAGAAAGGCAACGCTATAATTTTGGCATATTTTTTCTTCTTAGCCACACAGCATTTAGTTTATACTCTACATTTAGTATAACGGCCATATTTGCTACAGCACCCCTACTAACAGGTGTATATGTTTTAATTATGATTTCACTAGCACTATCTGCAATAATGATACCAATATACGCAACATTTAAGCCTCCAAAAATAAAGATCAATAGTATATCTGGGGACCCAAAAAAAATCACGCCTAAGGATGTAGTAATAGCAATAGATAATATTAGGGAAGAATATATAAACAAAAATGCTAATAAGCCAGAACTAAACCCCACAACCCTTAAAGTATAATTCATACTCTGAATTATCTGATAAAACACCAAGCCTATCACAGTCTCTTCTGATAGCTGCAGCTTCACTTATTTTAAATGAAGTACTATCTGTCGCATTAGTAGTATCGTTAAATGGCAAATATGCAAAAATGGTATTAGTAAAATTACACCCGATATTATAAATATAACTTAGCACTAATGATCTTACATAATACATAACAAGTAGTATAAACAAAATAAACAACAACATTCTCTAACCCCTTACATTTAGTTGCCAATAAAAGTTAGCATTATATTGCCTGTGTTAAAGTGCTTTCTTTACTATCTACTACCCTTTTAAGCGAGGACTCACCGTTTAGTAGCCCTTGAACTTGACCTTGTGGATGCTGTCTTATACTTTGCTTTGCTTCTGCTACTTGTAATAATCTATCTTTATTCCTATAGTTCAATATTTCTTTTTGCAACAAGGCAATTTGTGTCAATTGCTCAGAGTTCTGTTTAGTTAGCTGTACAACAACACTACTATCTCCTGACATTAACCGTTCCTGCAAACTATTTACTTGCTTCTTTAATAACATAATTTCTTTCTGTGAGTTTAGCACCATCTTTTTTTGATCATGTGTATTTGCATCTAATGCTTTCTGCATAGCAGTTAACTCCTCTTTATGTAGCGAATTTATTAAATCAATTTTTGAAGCATGTTGTTTCTCAATACTAGTAATTGAATTATTTAAAGTACACTTATCTTTTTTCAACTCAGTAATTATACGATCTTTACTTAAAGAGTTAAGCACAATAAACATATAGTTTTTAGTAGTTAAATCATTACTATTAAAATAACTAAAGACATCTTCCCATGTCCACATCTTTGTGACAGCATTCTTAAAGCGCTCATATAAAAAGTCTTCACCTACTGTCGTTTGTATAAGATCTCTAAGCGTTGCAATATCACTTATAATATTTTTAGGAATTTCTATTTTTCGCAGCTCATATTCCTGCTGAAACATATCTAAACCATTATTTAAGCGCATATGATAGCTTTTATTAGCTTCTAACATGGACAGTGGGATATTTGAGTTTTGCATAAATCTTCCTCTTTTAAAATTGGTGAATTAAAAATAGTAGCGAATATGTTTATTCCAACAAATCCACGCTCGGGATTTTCTCTAAATGGATCATTCATCTCTATTGCTGTAATTAGTAAGTTAATCCTAGATATTAATAAATCAACATTATCTTTGAATGCAGATGTTGCCCCTAATGCGCTAACTTGCAAGGTGTTTAAACTTATTTTCAAAAACTGAATATCATCATGCTCTATACGCTTACTAACATATAATTTTTCAATACGCTGAAACTCATGCTCTAATTGAACATAAACTTCATCACGAATGCCATTATCATTTACGGGTATAACTACTTTATCTACAGTATCTTGCAATGCAGGTAGTAACAAAAATGGATCATTATCATTATGTATATTAAGTATCTGCTTCTGCCAAAAAAACACTACCCCAGATATACTAATTAAACTCTTATAGTCACCAAGTATTAAAATTACTTTATCTTTTAATGATTCAGGGTAAGCACCCAACAATAGCAAATATAAACTTAAACTATTCATCCATGTAGATGTAGAGAGGCCATCTTGTATACTATGAAAAACACGTATAGGTGTTGTAGAAATATATGGCTCAACACTTATAACCCACAATAAAAAGTTAAGCTGCAAACTAAGCTCTGAATTCAGAGTTTCTAAACAAAGTAACCTCTCTATAACATCCTTATAACTATTTAATGAAAACATAGTGCTCGATAATAAGTTAGATTTCACCATATTAGCAAAGTCATGCCATATTAATTCTACTAACTTTTTCAGTTTCTCTTGATAATATATTTCATAGTTTTTAACCTGAACATTATCTTCAAGCCAAGAAATAATAAAGCATAGTTTATCATTAGCATTTTCTATAAAATGCATATTATGCTCAAGAAAGCATATGCTAGAATCAATTTCAATTTGACACTGCCACTGAAGCTTAACAAGTTGCCACTGCTGCTGCAAAACAAGCAGGTTATGGAAATCACAAAATTTATTATTACCCAACACAAGCTCTAAAAACTCATATTTTTCAAACCCATCATAAGAAGATTTTATTGATAACGATAATATATGTTCAAGATGATTAGACCTAGCTATAGATAGACCAAAGCATGACCAAAAATATTCATTTGTAACAGCCATTTCTTTTAAATATAACAGAATATCACTTAAGTCATAACTCTCATCGTATAAAGCTAAACTTCTAAATATCATGCAAAAATAATTTTGTAACTGCTCACGGGTGGCTAAAACTGACATAACCTTAATTAACGATCTTGACCAATTATTATCAGAAATTTCTTTTAAATATAAATCTAAATCATGCAATATAGTGCCCGAATAAAAAACACTCTCCCGCATATTAGACCCTTCTAATAAAGAATTAACTCTACATAGATCATCATCAGCAACTGCATTTTCTAACACTGCAAAAGCATGCTGCTGGATAAGTGATGTAAGCTCACTCGATAACTCAATATTAATCTCTCTTAGGATCTTTACATAACTTTCTTCTAAAACCATCACTAGTGACTTGCCCATATCTAAATCTTTGATGGCAATATCAAAGCCATAGCTTATCTTAGCTCCGTTATCACCATAATCTAAAATCAATTGCTGCAAATATGGGCAGATGTTATTCTGGCTTTTCCTATATACATTAATCGCATTAGTTAGCTTCTGGTGTCCCTTTGGGTATAGAAACAACTCAAAATTGAAGTTGTCTCTAAATGCTAAGCTAGACAATATAGTAGTTAGACCCACCTCATTTTTTTGCAAAAGAGAATCGATGACAGCACATACATTTGGCGCTTTAACCTTAGGGCAGTTTGTTATCCCAGGAAACCTTAACCCACCCTTTAAACCTAATGACATACTTTGCAAAGCTTCATTAAACCTAGAATCAGTAAGAGATCCATCTTTTACATACTCTTTATTAATTACGCATTGTAACAAAGTTGACAATGCAGAATTATTTTCAACAAAAGCAGGGTCTATATCACAAATCACATTTTCAAAATTAAACTTAGTATATAATTTTAACAACAAAGTATAGATATCTTTAGTTGGAAAATTAGAAGTGTCTTGTAAAATATTATTTAATTTAGAAAGATAATAATAGTCCTCAGATCCTAAAATAGATATTAATATATTTTTAAAATCACTCTTGAAAATAAAATCTAGATATATCTTTGATTTATTCTTATTAATACTAGAGTAGAGTAAACACTCAAAAATGTTTCTTAATATGTTGATTGCAATGACATTATTTACGCCAGAAAAATTATCATAACAATCTGGTAGCTTAGAATCATTTAATACTTTTACTACTTTAATAAAGTTATCATGCCCTTTTTTAGAAGACATTAAATCTAACATAATATCTTTTTCACTTAGTATTTTAGTAGCAAGCTTAATAGATGAATTTAGCAATATAGTTTTTTGAGAATTTACGTGTAAAAGCCATCTTTTACAAATATCAATTGCATGAGCACTAAATATCCACCAAAGAGATCGATACTCACTATCAACTCTAGCAAACTCAGATTCTAATGAGTCTATAGCAATTAAAATACTATTTAATCCATCTGCAATGCCTTCATTGTTTTTTGCAGCCTCCATATCTAACATCTGATTTATAAAATCACTAGCTCTCTTATGTTTATGATAAATTGACAATTGTAAATAAGAATCACTAAACAGCGTGTATAAAAGCATCCTCCCCCTAAATATAAAACCAAACCACGGCTTTATTAGAAGTAACTCATTACTTTTAAAAATACTAGGGAATGCAGCTAAAACCCCATCATCACGCCTCAGAATTATGCCAAAGCCCCAGTTTATATTTGCCATACGTGATTTGTGGTCAGCAGAGATGCCATTAGTTATAAAATTAAAATATAGATTAAACCTATCTTTAGTCCATCCACCAGAAAAATCATCTAATGTTATTTTCTCCGATGAGGGTGAAAATTGGTTAACTATGGATAATAATGGTTGATTTACAAAGCCATGCTCTGATAGGCTTTCGAATCTATATAATATGTTTTCAGTAATTTCACTTTTATATAGAGCCATATAATTATAAAACTCTTGTATAAGTTTAAGGAGCTCTCGATAATTTTCATTTGAGCTATCAGATCTATACAATGACTTGGCCTTTACTTTTAATTTAATTATATATTTAGCCATATTTAAGTATAATGATACCACATTATCCATGCCGTCATTTTCCATAGCTTCAAATTTTATGTATGAATCAAGCAAACCATGTAAATAAATTTCATCTTTAACAACAATATCTCTATATTTATTTTTAATACCGAGTAGATTTTCTCTTTTTCTATTTATATATGTAAGTTTTTCAATATAACGGGTAAAAAACATATCTTTTTCATTAGAAGAGTGTCTAATATCCTTCCAACTTTTACTGAGTGAGCGGTCATCTAAACCTTCTAAACTTATAAATATTTTAAGATTATCAATAAAGCCACGAAGAATTGTATGATCACGCTCTATTAAGGATAATAAGTTATTCCATTTTAAGTAGTCAATGTCCACGTCTTCTCCTTTTATTTACAACACATTAAATATGCATGAAAATAAAGGGTGAAACTATACCGTTAAAAACAAGGTATAGACCATAATATAAATATACAAGTATGATAAACTAGAACAGGACTCAAAATTACATTTTTATATTTCGAATTAATTTTGGATGTTTTTATTTGCCGTAGGCAAAAAACATGCCAAGATAGCAGCCACAATCAAACATAGCGGCATAATTCCTAAAGCAAGCTGAAAATCTATAATTGTGTACTTTGACCCACCTGCTATGTGATCTAATAAATACCCAACAAATGGCTGCATCAAAGGAGCTGTAACAACAGCTAAAGTGTTAGTAAAGCCAATACTAGTGCTCTTTGAGCCTGCACCAACTATATTATGAGATATAGAGTAACACAAAATATATGCGCCTGTGAAAAAACCCGCTAAAATTAATAAAATTGCTAATACATAATGCGGAATACTCGTAAAACTCAAAATAGCTAACAGTGTAATTGCTTCAGCAATAGCTGCAAAAACAAGCAAATATTTTGTTTCTCTTAATTTACCACCTAACCAGCCAGCTAGAGGGAATCCGATTGAAGCACCCACCAACATTAATGAACAAAAATGACCAGAATCATAGACACTTAGGCCATAAGCCTCAATTAAAAAAGGCTGCGCCCATAAACCATGAAATGTTGTCAACACAGCGAACATAAAGCCTGCATATAATCCATTTGCCCAAGCCACTGGTTTTTTTAACAAATCAATAAACTGCTCAAACACATCCTTAAAGGACAAAACATCCTTAGCAACATCATTGTCTTCACTACCATCATTTTTTGAAGGTATCAAAAACAAACATAATACCCCCAGCACTAAAGAAACTACAGCAGCTAAATTAATAAAAATTCTCCAGCCAATTATGTCTATATAGCTAGATAAATACAACTCGCTGATTAAAGTCCCTAATATTGCTAGTGTCTCTGCAACGCCAATCATCAAAGAAAACATGCTAGAAGGTAACACAGTTGCAGTTATATATACCATTCCAACAAAAGCGAATGACAATCCTCCGCCCATTAATAAACGCCCTATTTCAGCCTGCACAAAAACGTTTGAGTGGGAAAAGGCTAAGCAACCTATACAACAAACTACAGAGCCATATGATAGCAAGCGCCTAGGACCATATCGATCAGTTAAAAAACCAGCGGGGGTTTGTAGTAACACATAAATATGATAATAAGATCCGGCTAAAAAACCTGCTCTTGATGCAGTTAAATTAAATGTTTCCATTAATTGATTAGTCATTATGCCCGAAGAAAACTGTAACAAAAATTGAAATAATAAACAAAATACAGCAACTGACCATATTATATAAGGCATAATATTTATTTTGTCTTCGCTGTAGCTAATATTATCCATACTCAATCCATTTCTATAAACATTTCAAACAAGTTCTTTGGGTTATCTATTTTAGGGATATAATCAGAAGATGCAACTATATTTTGCTCTAATACAGCATCATATAACACTCTCAAAATTGAGTAGTCCTCGAGTGCGAACCCTACTGAGTCAAATAAAGTGATTTCGTCATTATTTTCCCTAGCCTTAACATTAGATTTTATTATATCGTGCAGCTCAAGTACATCTAAATTACTTTTTAAATTTTGAATTTCTCCCTCTATTTTAGTTTGCGGAGTATATTCCACTATAACATTCGAATTGCTGAATTCATTTATATTCAACTCAGTTTTGCCAGGACAATCACCACCAATAGCATTTACATGACAACCTAGAGGTATATCTTTATAGTGGACAAGCACATCTTGTTTTTTAGATGCAGTTGCTGTAGTTAGAATATCACAATTAACTAAGACATCAGCAATAGAATCTACCACAGTAAAATCAATATTAAATTTTGCAAGATTATTTTTTGTTTTTATAGCAGCATTACGATCTATATCATAGCCATATACTTTTTTTATATTAAAAATCCTACTAAAGGCAATAGCTTGAAACTCTGACTGAGCTCCAGTACCAATAAACCCTAACACACTTGATTCAGGTCTAGCTGCATATTTTGCAACCAATGCCGAAGTACAAGCAGTCCGAATAGCTGTAAGCAGTGTCATCTCGCAAAACATAAGGGGCATGCCATCTTCAACCCTGGCAAGTAAACCAACAGCCATTACTGATAACTTGCCAAAGCTAGGATTAATCGGGTGACCATTGACAAACTTCATGGAATAGAACTCACTATCGCTAGCAGGCATTAACTCAATAACACCATGTTTAGAGTGAGTCGCATGACGAGCATTTTTTTCAAAACTATCCCATCTTTTAAAATCATGTTCCAATCTGTTTATAACAGTATCAAAAAAATTTAATAGACCAACTTTATTTATAATTGTTTGCAGCTTTTTTATATCTATAAGCTTCATTATAAATTATCCTCCATAATAAATATTTCCAACTTACCTATATTATTATTCAGGACGGATTATAATACAATAAAATGTTTTTTATACTTATAACCATTTAAATAATAAATAAATTGCAACTTACTTACATTGGTGTAAAAATAAACAAACTAAGCCATTATTAGAGGTAAATGTTTTGCAAATAAAATTCGAAGAACTAGCTAAAGCTATAGCTAATAAGCTTGAAAACTCTTATCTAATAACTGGTGATGAAATATGGCAACAGCAACAATGTATTAAATTGATATCAGACGCCGCAAAAAAAAACAAATTTCAAATAAATCAAACTCTGCATTTAGACAAAGATGATGCGTGGCAACAATTTTCATTGAAATCTAATAACACATCCCTATTTAGTAATAAAAACTTATATAAAATTAATTTAACCAAAAACAAAATATCTAAGCAAGCACTTAAAATATTAGAACAGTACTGGAGCAGCAATGACAATGATACAATTATCATAATTATTTGCCCTAAATTATCAGCTAGTGAAAAAAAACTATCATGGGTGCAAAAATTTGATAAAAATGCTGTTGTGCTCCAAATATGGCCGTTATTTCCCAATCAAATTCCCGCTTGGATAAATAGTAGGTTAAAGCACTACAACTTTAGTGCAGACAACCAAACTATAAATATCTTGGCAAATTACACACAAAATAACCTGCTTGCAGCAGATCAAGCATTATTTAAATTAAGCTTAACTACTGATAAAAAAAACATAACCAAAGATGATCTAATAAACATTTTATTTAAACAAAATAAATTTTCATGCTTTGACCTTCTAGACCCCCTAGTGCAAGGCAATACAGATAAATTATTAGAAATAATTAAAGTTCTACAAACAGATCCACAGCAAATTAATATTATTACATATATAATATTGCAGGAAATAGAAGAAGCTATAGCAAATGACTTTCAAAAAAAATCATATCTAGGAAGAAGCAAAATAAATAGGCTTGAGACATTGAAAAAAAAATATACACAACAAACCCTAGCTACTATAGTATATAAAATTAGAGATATAGAAAAAACAATAAAAGGAGCGAAGAGCGGGGACCCCTGGCAGCTATTAACTACTCTTTGCATAAACATGGCAACCCAAAATAAAGATTTATTAAATTGAAATTATGGATTTAGAAAATAGAGTAATATTTGGTGGAACTTTTGACCCAGTTCACAATGGCCATTTTGAAATAGCAAGCGACATACTGCATGAATTTAATTTATCTACTATATATATGCTGCCTTGTAATATTGCTGTACATAAAAATGTAAATACTACTGCTGAGCAACGAATCAAAATGTTAACTGCAGCAACTGAAGGACATCCCTATATAAAAATAGATGATAGAGAAATAAAAAGAAAAGGAAAATCATACATGATCGATACACTCAAGTCTATTAAGGAAGAAAATAAATCTGAAAACATTATTCTTGTTATAGGATCAGATAGCCTTAATAATTTTCATACCTGGAAAAACTGGCTACAAATACTACAATTAGCGAATATTATAGTAGCCCCAAGAAATGGCCATAAAATAAATCCCTGTACCAAAATTTCAACACAAATAACTGCATGTAAGGATGAGTTAGCAAAAACAAGGCATGGCCTAATTTATATTTTACGAAAGCAATACGAAGACATAAGCTCTTCATACATTAGAGATAAAATGTCAACAAAGACAGAGATGAAAAATCTCATTAATGAAAAAGTATACGAAATAATAAAGACTGAGCGTTTATATAATAATTAATATATTATATTTTTATTATGTCAAAATTACTTTTTTTCAAATCAGGTAAATCAGAAGCATCAACATCAAGCCATTTAATAACTTGAATGTAGTTTGGGATTAATTCTGATTTTTTCCAGAGGTTGTCGTTTTTAAAACTTGTCATCATTCCAACAAAAACAATAACACAAACAATTATTACTCCACGCGTAAAACCAAAAAAGATACCAACAACCTTGTCAAAAGGTCCCAAGCCAATTTTAGATACAACTAAACCTAAAGTCTTATTAATTATTAGGCCTATAACAAGTACGAATACAAAAATAACAACTAAACCTAAGCCAAACCTAACTGTAGGATTAGATATCGACCCTGAAAAAATAGAAGAAAAATCAGCTGCATACCTTGAGGACAAACTAAATGCCAACACCCAACTTGCAAGACTTACAGCTTCTTTTATAAACCCTCTTAACAAGCTTATTAGGCATGAAATGAACATAACTGTAATAATAGCAAAATCAATAACATTCATAATTGTAACCTAAGATTTGTGCTCAATAAGAACTGCTGATATATGGTATTTACTATTAAGATTTGCGATAGTTTGTTCAGCTATACTGCGATTTGTAGCAGGGTTAACCAAGATAACTAAGTCATTACTAGACTCACTTATATCTGCTTTAACTAGAACTTTAAAACCATTTGATGATAAATAACGTGTCAACTCATGCACATAGATAACATCGCGGAAAGGACCAATTTTCACATTCCAAGTAGCTTTATCATCCATTAATCCTGGAATTATATCCTTAGGCTCATTTGATTCTGTATTTGCTTTTACTCGATCTGTAGGTATCGTTATCGTATCATTAGTAGATGCTGTCGTTGTAGCTACCTTCGATGCAGCAGTTACAGTTGTCGCTGGCGTAGCTGCTACATTAATACTAGTTGCGGTAGTAGATGCAGTTGTCGTAGCCACAGTCGGTGCCGCAGTTACACTAGTTGTCGCTGGCATATCTACTGTACTAAGAATTGTTGGTGTCGTGCTTATGGCAGGTTCAGCTGGCGTAGCTGCTGCATTAAGACTCGTTGGTGTCGTAGCTGCAGTCGTAGATACAGTTGTCGTAGCCTCAGTCGGTGCCGCAGTTACACTAGTTGTCGCTGGCGTATCTACTGTACTAAGAATTGTTGGTGTCGTGCTTATGGCAGGTTCAGCTGGCGTAGCTGCTGCATTAAGACTCGGTGCAGTCGTAGATAAAGTTGTCGTAGCCACAGTCGGTGCCGCAGTCGGTGCCGCAGTTACACTAGTTGTCGCTGGCGTAGCTGCTGAGCTAAGACTTGTTGGTGTCGTGCTTATGGTAGGTTCAGCTGGCGTAGCTGCTACATTAAGACTAGTTGCAGTAGTAGATAAAGTTGTCGTAGCCACAGTCGGTGCCGCAGTCGGTGCCGCAGTCGGTGCCGCAGTTACACTAGTTATCGCTGGCGTAGCTGCTGAGCTAAGACTTGTTGGTGTCGTGCTTATGGTAGGTTCAGCTAGCGTAGCTACTGCATTAAGACTCGTTGCAGTTGTAGGTGATGCTGTCGCATCCACAGTCGGTGCCACAGTTACACTAGTTGTCACTGGCGTAGCTGCTGCATTAAGAGTCGTTGTAGTAGTAGATGCAGTCGGTGCCACAGTTACACTAGTTGTCACTGGCGTAGCTGCTGCATTAAGACTCCTTGCAGTCGTAGATACAGTTGTCGTAGCCGCAAGATGGTTATTCATTTGATACTGTGATCTTCCATGCAATTCTGCATTAAAAAAATCACCGACATTCTTAAAAATTGAAACATATGGGGGTATATTTTTATTATTAGCAGTAATCTTATCACTATTTAAATAAGGGTCTGATCCAGTTCTAAAGAATGAAATGGTAGAAAATACAACTACAGTAGCTAATAATCCACCAATTCTAATAACATATTTAGTTTCCATGAAAACCTCCTTGGTACATCCATAGTAAAATAATACTACTAATACACTTAATAATCAAAATTTAATTATGGCTATCTCCTAAAGATAAAAGAGCTTCTTTTGCCATATGGAAAGATCCAAATACCACAACAACCTCGTTGCTTTTACAATCAATACAAGCTTTTTCAAAGGCAGAGCTAACGTTAGATAATAAAAATGAATCTGAGATAACCGCATCTCTTAAAAACTCTTTTTGCACACCATTGCAAACATTCAAATCAGACAAGTACCAAATAACGTCATCGCAATCAAATACCTCTATCATAGATTTATGATCTTTAGTATTTAAACATGAAAAAACTATACGCAACTTTTTTTCTGCAAAATTAAACTGAATAAATTTCTTTAAATACATAGCAGCATCTTTATTGTGAGCCACATCAATTATAATTGGATAATTTTTTTTTATAACCTGGCAACGAGCATACTGATTTATTGCTGTTAAATTACTATATATATGTGGCTTGCTCACTGGAAAATCATTTTGCAATAAATGTATACACTTAATTACTCCAGCTGCAACATCAGGATGTATATTTGGAATTCCTATTGAATAGGATTTTTCACAACAAGTATACAGCCAATTTTCATTTAGTATCTTCCAAGAAAAATCCATATCTAAAGCATAAAAACTACTATTATGTTCATTGGCCTTGTCTTCTATTATATCTCTATTGTTTCTACCTGAAAAAACAATACTCATATTATTATTTATAATCCCTGCTTTTTCCCTAGCTATATCATTCAGAGTACTACCTAATCTATCTTGATGATCCATACCAATACTTGTAATCAAGCCAATATCAGCTGCAGCAACATTTACAGCATCCAACCTTCCGCCCAAACCAATCTCTAATAGGACAATGTCCACTGTATGCTGCTTAACAATCCAAAATGCAGCAAGAGTAATTGTCTCAAAATAAGTTAAGTTATGCTCTTTAGCGCTATTGTCTAAATAATAAAATGCTCTAGACCACCAATTATCATCTACATAGGCATCATTTATTTTAAGACGTTCATTAAATTTAAATAAATGCGGGGAGCTGTAACAAGCGACCTTAAAGCCTGCAGATGTATATATTTGATTAAGAGCGGCTAAGGAGCTACCTTTGCCATTTGTGCCTGCTATTTTAATTACTTTTGCATTAAAATCTGCTAGTTCATGCCTTGAACTTACTAGCTTTACTCGCTCAAGATCTAAATTTATATTGTCTGGGCTAACTCTATTCTCTAATACAGCCAGCCAATCATTTAAGCTGAGCATTGTAAATTATATCTTCTTAACAGTTATTTTATGCAATATACTATATATTTTATCACGCATCATATTACGAGGCACAATCATATCAATTGCACCACTTTCAAGCAAAAACTCACTCCTTTGAAATCCCTCAGGCAAAACTTCTCTTACTGTTTGCTCAATTACTCTAGGACCTGCAAAACCAATTAAAGCATTTGGTTCCGCAATAGTAATATCACCAAGCATAGCTAAACTTGCTGAAACCCCGCCTGTAGTAGGATCAGTTAAAACTACAATATATGGCAAGTTCTTCTTAGCATACTGTGATAGAGCCATAGATGTTTTTGCCATTTGCATTAGTGAAAACAAGCCTTCTTGCATTCTAGCTCCACCGCTGCTTGTAAAACATATAAATGGAATGTTATGAGTAATTGCATACTCAACACCTTGCACAAATTTCTCACCAAGACCAGAGCCCATTGAGCCACCAATAAAGAAAAAATCAAAACAAGCAACAACAACCGGCATTTCTCGTAACTTACCAGCCATCACTACCATAGCTTCATTTTCACCAGTTTTTTTCTTTGCATCGTATATTCTGTCTTTATATTTTTTTGTGTCTTTAAATTTAAGAATATCTTTTGCTGTAACTGAAGCTGCAATCTCAACACGTGAATCTTGATCTAAAAAACCGTCAAGTCTATACCTAGCGCCTATTCTGTGGTGATGCCCACATTTATGACAAACAAATAAATTACGTTTAAACTCGTCCTTATAGAGATAAGTATTACAGGCCTGGCAATTACTCCAAACCCCCTCAGGAACTTCCTTTTTTTTCTCAGAAAAGACTACTGATGGTAATATTTTTTTTATCCAACTCATATTAAAACAACCTACTATATAAATATTTAATTCATTATATTGTACTAGCAACTACGATAGCGGAACTAACAGCACCTAGAAATGCTCCCCATGTTATATCAAGTAACATTATTTTAGCAGGTAAATCTTTAAAAATTGCATAACAAGTAAAATCAAACGTACAATAACATATAAAACCTAAAAAGCCACCCTTTATTGCTGCATGCACCCAACTACCTAAATCTTGACTCGGCAATATTACAAAAACCAGTAAACCTACAGAGAAAACAACATAAAAGGCTAAGGCCGCAGGAATAAATACTTTTTCTCGCATCATATGCCCTAAGTTATCCTGAAAAAAATCATAGGCAATGAAACTTAACCAAACATAATCTATAACTAAGACAACCAAAAAAACATAAAGAAAAGAAATTAACTTATTCATATACAACCTTTAAACTAACCATTATTTGGATCTAATGTTTTATCATTAGCGCTAGCGATGCCAGATACAGACCCAGCCCTACTTAACAAAGCCTTATCTTTATCTAGTGAATTTGAGCTTTTAATATGTGTTGAATTAGAATGACCACTATCACCTATAAATCCACGCACATCCTCTACAACTACTCCTTGTGGACTTTTAACTGAGTTTGCAGCTCTATTACCAGCTAGGCCAGAAGAAAACATTGATCCAGCTGAATGCCTACCTCTGTTACCAAAGAATTGCTCAAACTTATAATCATGCCCTGACATTTTAGCAATACCCAAACTATTAAATTGCCTTACTACAACAGTATAAGAAGGGAATTTATCTGAGTATATAGATGAAAATTCTTTAGCTAATGAGTTGTAATCAATAAAAAGTCCACCATCGACTTTATGCACATGGCTATCTTTTTTATTGATAGATATAGTTTTGTCTTTTAAGCCCTTCTTCAACCATTTCCAGAATTCTTCACCAGCCATAAGTGATTCAATTAAAATAGAATCTACCAAAACATCCTGTAGAATTTTTTTTCTGTTATCATGGAATTTTTTATTATATATTTTTATATCTGAAGCTAAGTCACCATCATCACTGTCATCCCTTGCAAGTATTGACAACCATGATGACAATAGGTCTGGCTGCTCTCGCAAACAAATAATTCCAATATCTGAAACAATTTTTTGTGCTAATAATGGCGTAATTGTGTTTATTAGCCTTTCTGAATAATTAACAGATTCTCTAACTTTGAAAAAATCACCTTCGACAAATAAACCACCACAAATAAGAGGCTGCCATTCTTTTAAAAAAACTCCGTTTTTATTACAGATCATGATGTTTCTTCTATAATCAACACGCCCAACGTCCAACAATAGAGCTGCTGAAAATAAAGCAAAAACATAAGCATAATCAGTGTCTTCACCATGATCTTTTATATACTGCGAAGTAATATAAAAAGCACGTTCTATCCCAACATTCATAAGCTGCTCATTACTTCTTTTGCCAACATCAGGCAAAATTTGCACATATTCAACAAAGTTATTTATTAGTGGCTCATAAAGAATCTCGAAACGTAGTTCATTTATAGCTATATGCTTTTTTATGTTATTAATAATTTTTTGATGTCCAGCCTGTGAAAGCAGCCGGTGTGCACTAATGACTGGAAACATGAGCGCCTCATCAGAGCTGTTACTTACAAATTTCTTAGACATGGTTTTCACCTTAGTTATAAACATTGCTTAATCCATTAAAACAAATAATAATTATTTTAACACATTTTATTAACTAAAATAAATATTTTTCAACACATTGCTCTAACTTAAAGCAATCAGGGTAATCAGCTTTTATAAAATAAAGGCCCTTTGCTGATATTTTAACATCCGCGCTAGACCTTGATCTAGAAGCAATAACTGAATCTACCCAGTCTAAATTGTTTTTTCCTTTTCCGACTGCAAGCAATACCCCCAAGATATTCCTAACCATATTATACAAAAAACTATTGGCCTTTATAACAACAACAATTACGTTGTCGTTTCTTTTTATGATATCAAGCTTATATATTGTTTTAATTGGAGATTTAGCCTGGCATTTGCTTGATCTGAATGAAGAGAAATCATGTTCTCCAATCATTTTTAAAGCAGCTTGCTGCATTAAATCTAGATCAAGGCCATAGGGAAACCAAAGCATATTGTCAGCTAAAATGGCACTAGGGGTTGGGTTGTTATAAATATAATAATGGTACGTCCTAGATTCTGCAGAAAAACGCGCATGAAATTCATCTTCTGTAGGCTTTACCCACTTTACCTTTATATCTTGTGGAAGATTACAATTTATCCCTAATAGCCATTGTGAATTATCTCTTTTAGAACTTGTGTCGAAATGAACCACTTGTTCAAGAGCATGCACTCCCTTGTCAGTTCTTCCTGCACATTGCACCTTAACAGGATGACTCGCAACATATGTAATTGCATCTTCCAAAAGGCTCTGAACACTAATGCCATTTATCTGGGACTGCCAACCACAATAATTTTTACCAAGATATTCAACACCAATAGCTAAACGCATACAAAAAGACCATTTCTAAACAATTATTTTATTATAATAACCCAGATAAAAAAGTGTAAGCTCTATTTATCCATATCCATAAGCATATTTCGAGCAGTTTCTCTTTGCTTGGAATCGCCCCTAGCTGTAATCTCTGTTAATACTTTTCTAGCTTTGTCTGGAAGTCCCATGTCGCAGTACGCGCGGGCTAGATTTAATTTAGCCGGGATAGCCTCTTCACTTCCAATATAATCATACTCATCTTCATCCATATCCAAAATTTCTTTGCTATTTACGGTAGCAGGCCTAGAGCCTTGAGACCTGGAATCTAACACAAACGAGAACAATAACAAGCCAATTGTCAATGCCAAGCCAATTTCAAAATGCGGATTTACTACATAACTTGCATTCAAATCAAATGTTTTACCTAAATAGTGACTAACTGCATAACTACCAGTTTCTGCAAATTTCGCCTCTATGCTGTCATTATCAGCAAAAGTATCTGTGTTTTTTTCAAGGATATGGATAATGCTACTAAGCTGGGTTTGGAGACTATTTAACTTATCTTTTACAGCAGTAAAATCTGCATTATCTATGCCTGGAGCAAACTCAATTGCAACACCTCTGTTTGCAGCTATTGAATCAAAATTTATAGCAGGGATGCTTGCTGTTTTAACTTCAGCAGGAATGGATGTTCTCTCCAAGCTTTTCCCAAAACCTTGTATGGTGCCAGTAGAAGCCATAGCATATGTTCTTTTTTGCCCGATTTCTCTAACCCTTTGACTTATAGCCATATCAATTTTTTTGGTTATAAATTCATACAGATCTCTCTCCGACAAAACAGCATTATCATTTTCTTCGGTAACTACAGATACGCTAGCTGGAACAATTGGAGTACTAATAGTTGATTTTGTAATAACACTACTATTTTTCTGAGAGGATGTATCGCTGGTGCTACTATCGTCAACACTAGAAAATTTAGTTTCATAAGAGTTATTAGTTGCTGGTGTTGGCGCAGATGTCAATACTGGCATTGGCTTGTTCTTACTATTATTATGTAACTTTATTAAATCTGTAGCATACCTAGAGTCAACTTCAGCAATATCTGCAGTAGTAGGCACAACCAACAAAGACCCAGATAATAGATTGTTAATATTGTTATTTGCAAAAGCATCTGGGTTTTGCTTAAAAATGGCAACCATGGTCTGCCCAACTGAAACTTGATCACTAGGTTTAAGCGAAATAGCTACCCTGTATAACCTATCATTTTTAACAGTTGGCCCATAATAAGAAGCTGCCTGCAATTGTGATGCAACCAACAATAGTACCAGGCTAAATATTCCAAATATACGACTCTTCATATTCATGGATCTCCAACAAACAAAACTAACAATATCATACCCAATATCATCTAAAATTACAAAGAATAAACACCCTATTTTCAACAATACACCAGCAAATATTTTTTCTATAAAAAATACATGTATATACAATGAAAAAAAACCCAGCTAAGCTGGGTTTTTAAAGTAGGCGCATAAATCGTTTTATCTGGTTGGCATAGGTGGTGGTGAAAATGGCATTTGAATTCCAGGACCTGGTTTTTTACCATTGTTTTCTTGTGCATCATTTACTTTTGCCATTGCAGCTTGCATTTCTCTTGCCGTAAGAGCTCCAGTAGGCTCCACACCATTTGCAGAAACTGTTTTAGGATCAATGTCCTTGAAATCAAACCCAGATCGCAATGCTTGCGCTTGTTGTCTTTGATTTTTATCAAAAGACACAATATTGCTTTTCACTGAAAACTCACCATCTACGAAAGAATAGCCTTTTCCTGCCTCTAACAGCCCTTTTTCATTGTAATTAATATATGTTTTAGTCATGGCGCACCTCTAATATTCATTAGCTATACTTATCATTATAGCACTATAAGCTTAAGGAAACCTTAAATATACCATAATATATTAACAAAAAAAAACATGAAACTCAAGCATAAAACCAACTTTGAACTTGCATAGACTCTAAAACCTATGTAATCTTACAAAAACCAGGGATAAACATGACTAATGACAGCAAAAACAACGACCACAATCTTTTTAAAGATGCCATTGATAACCTCAAAATAAATAGAAATCATAAAAAAGAAAGAAAAATAAAAATAGAAATAATTGACTCCTATAATAAAGAAGAAATACTAACTGCCACCGACTCAATTGAATTTATGCGGGCTGGGGTTCGTTTAAAAGAATTTAGACAGCTAAAAAAAGGTCAAATGAATACAAAAGAAGAGCTTGACCTACATGGACTTACACAACGAGAAGCAAAAACAGCAGTAATCAGCTTTATAGAATATTTACAAGAAAACAACCTAAAGTATGCAAAAATAATTCATGGCAAAGGTATCTCATCAAACACGCCCGCACTACCTGCAATAAAAAACCTAATTAATAATATCTTAAGAAACATCCCTGTTATACTAGCTTTTTGCAGCGCAAAACCATATGATGGGGGCACTGGAGCTGTATACATTATGATTAAGTCACAAAGGAGTAATGATGAACAATAACACAAAAAAACCATTAATTATCGGCGTATCTGGGCCATCAGCATCAGGAAAATCTCTGCTTGTTGAAAATATACTAGCATCACTGCCACAAACAACTAATGTTGCAGTATTGTCAGAAGACAGTTATTACCGCGATCGTTCAGACCTAAGTTTAGAAGAACGAAACAACCTAAACTACGACCATCCAAATGCATTTGAGCACGATTTAATGGAGAGACAAATAAAAGACCTCCAAAACCACAAAAAAATAGACGTGCCATGCTATGACTTTACAACGCATTTGCGAACCAAAGAAACTAGGTCTGAGCAACCTGGCCAGGTTATTATAATAGATGGGATTTTAATTCTTGCTGTAACTGAAATTAGGAAACTACTTGATATTGCAATATTCATGGATACACCATTAGACATCTGCCTTATAAGACGTCTAAAGCGAGACCAAGAAGAAAGACAAAGAGATACAAATTTAATTCTAGAGCAGTACCAAAACTCTGTGCGACCGATGTATTGGCAATTTGTATCACCAAGTAAAGAATTTGCAAATTTAATTGTCCCAGGAGGCGGTAAAAACAAAACCGCAATTGAACTTATAAAAAATAATATTGAGCAGAGATTTGAAAGCAACAGTATCTAGATTACCACAAGAAAAAACATAGAGCATAAAGTTATTTGATTAACTCTTCATAACTCTCAAGGTCTATAATTCTAACTCCACGCTTTGCTGCCTGTTCAAGCTTGCTGCCAGGATTGCTGCCAACTATCAAGTCTGTGACCTTGGAACTAATTGATCCTGCAACTTTAGCACCATGCTGCTGTAACTGCATCTTTATTTCGTCTCGACTATAATCTTCAAACTTACCAGTAATAACAAATACTCGGCCTTCAAGGATTTGACTAATCATATCTATCTTGAGTATCGGTCGGCTAATTACAAGGCCTAAATCTTGAATAGATTTTATTTCAGCCAAGTTATCCAAATCAATGAAAAAGTCGGCGATATTTCTCGCTAATATAGGGCCAACATTAGCAATAGACTCAAGCTCAGCAATATCAGCTAACATTAAAGCACCTAAACTCGTAAAACTTTGTGCTAACTCCTTAGCTGTAACCTTACCAACCTCAGCAATACCCAATGCATATAAAAATCTATCTAAAGTCGTTTTTTTACTGCTATTAATACTATCTAAAAGCTTAGCTGCAGATAATTCAGCAAAACCTTCAAGCTTTAATAACTTTTCATATTCAAGCTTGTATATATCAGAAAAACAATTAAGCATGCCCTCATCAACCAGTATAGAAACTGTGCTCGGCCCCATTCCTTCAATATGCATAGCTGGCTTAGAAGCATAGTGCTCTAGCGCTCCTTTTAATTGGGATGGGCAACATAAGCCAGCGGGGCAACGTAGGGTTTCATCACTCACCTCTACCAAACGCCTATCACAACTAGGACAAATAGATGGAGATGCAACTTTATGCATTAAATCAGTTCGTTTTGTAATAACACTGCTAACAACTTCAGGTATGACATCACCAGCTCGCCTTACTAGAACAGTATCACCAACACGAATATCCTTACGCCAAACTTCAGCCATATTATGCAAAGTAGCATTTCTTACAATAGCTCCACCCAACATTACCGGATCAAGCCTTGCAACTGGGGTCACCTGCCCTGTTCTACCAACCTGAAAGTCTATTGCAGCAACAGTGGTATGCTCCTGTTTCGCAGGAAATTTATGGGCAATTGCCCATCGAGGAGATCTTGCAATAGATCCTACTTCGTTTTGCATGGCTATTGAATTAATCTTATATACTATACCATCTATTTCATATGGAATAGTATCACGCTGACGAGACATATTATTATAATAATCCATAACAGAACTGACACCTATAGCTATAGAATTATAACGGCTAACTGGTAAACCCCAATCAATGAAAGAATCCAAGATATCACTATGAAGCTCGGCTAAATCAGCACTACTATAGCCTACTGCATAGCAACATAAAGCCAGAGGCCTTGCTGCTGTAACTTTAGCATCCAACTGACGCAGGCTTCCTGCCGCTGCATTCCTTGCATTTGCAAATGGTTTTCTTCCATCACTTAATAAAACTTTATTAAATTTATTGAATTGATGCTTAGGAAAATAAACTTCTCCACGTATTTCAATATCCTTTGGATAGTTATTCCCTAACAACTTAAGCGGCACAGACTTCAACGTTTTAATGTTATGGGTTACATCCTCACCTACCAATCCATCGCCTCGGGTTGCTGCGTGAGATAAAATACCATTTTTATAATGCAAACTTATAGCAACACCGTCTAGTTTAGGCTCGCAAGAATATTCAACAACATCTATTTGTAGGTTTTCTCTAATTCTAGCATCAAAAGCAATAAAATCCTGCTCAGTAAAAGCATTTTGCAAAGACAACATTTGCTTTTTATGCTCTATTGTTTTAAAAGACGTAATCGCCTTGCCACAGACACGCTGCGTTGGGGAATCAGGAGTAATTAAGCCTGGATTTTCTTCTTCTATCTCAAGCAGTTCCTTAAATAAAGCATCATAAGCGGCATCTGAAACTTTAGGGTCATCAAGAACATAGTAAGCATGATCATGTTGCGAAATTAGTCGTCTCAGATCATCAACCCGAGAGTTCATTATAAAACACCCATAGGAACAGGCCTATCCAAGCCTTGAACAGGAAGATCAGGTAGCGCTGCTGATTTTTTATTATCTGGTAAATCCAGCAAGTATTTAATGGCTATCTTGTCAATTGCTAGCCCCCTATAATGAACATCTGGATCAGACCTTACAACTAGGGACCTTACTAAAATTTTACGCTTATTCTCATGTGATATATCAGATGCTGTTATTAAATACGGCGCTTCTACAACCCAGCTATAAGCTCCATCAACAACGCCCTGAGACACAATTTTAGCAGGACCTACAGCAACTGCAGACATAGTCAGCTTTAGATTTTTAACCTGCTCTAAGTCTTTCATTTCACCATGCCTTTTATCCAATTCAAGCCATCCTTTAGGCGTATAATAATTAGATGCCAACTGGAATGTCTGCTGATAATTAACCGAGTCATATGAAAAAGTACTAACAATAGATTCATTATACCATGATAAAACTACGCTATTTGCAACATGAGCATTGCCATAAGAATTTAAATTAAACCCACTTGGAGCCTTATCAACACTTTCATTGAAATTAGACTCAACCATTGTCTGTAAATCAGCACAATAAGCTGATGACACAATAAATAACAATAAAATTCTTTTCACAATAAACCCTCAGCTGTCAAATAAATCCCGTGTACCATGCTGCCTACATATATTATCAGCATAATTATTCCATTTATCTTTTAAAGAATTACTAATTGGATTACGCCTAGCATCAACAATGACACCGCCCAACTCTTCTTGTATTTGCTCAAGTGTAACAAGAAAATCATCAAGAGCTAGTTTTGCATTGGCACCTAATGTTGCTAACTCCATGAATAAAGCCACACCGGTGAATGAAGCAGAACCTAGCTTATCTAGGTCAAAAGTCCCAGGTTCACTTGCTAATGCCAAACTAAACCATCTTTCATTTTTTTCGTTATATTTATGAAATATTCGAAGATCACTATCATACTCAAGATTACAAATAGTTAAGGTTTGGAGTAAATCATAACCAGCATAGTTACTATTATCGGCCAAAACATATGCAGTTAACAAACAATTGCTTTGTTTTGCTATAGCCATATCTGAACCTTTTATCTTTTCTTTTTTCTTAAAAAAAGCAGCAATGAAACCAGTTATATTTTTTTGATAGACCTTAGTTAAAGCTAACAAAACAAACATAATAAAAATCAATGATAACTGCCAATAATACATTCCTTTTCTCTAACTTATATACAACTCTCAACATATAATACTATTTATTGATTTTATAGCACTATAGACAAATTAAACCTTGGCAATAAAATAAAACTAATTTATCATAACGAATATTGCCTTGGTAGCTCAGCTGGATAGAGCGATCCCCTCCTAAGGGATAGGTCGCAGGTTCGAATCCTGCCCAGGGCACAACACAATTAATTAATCAACTATGTTCCAATTACCATTAGCATCTCGACAAGCCTCGCCCTGTGCAGTCTCTAAATTACCATCGATAACAACGCTCATAGTATAATTTCGACAAACTGTACTTGCTTTATGGATGGTTTTGGTTGGTTTAACTGTATATTTAGCCTTTGAATCAGGGTCAATCCAACTGTGAGAATGATTAGTTTTAGTGTTTTCCAAAACTTTTGCCATTTTCATTCTGTTGAGCTCATCCATGCTCTCACCAACATTTCCACCTATAACACCACCTAATAGAGCACCTGCTGCTGCTGCCGCAACTTGGCCATCACCTTTTCCAAACTGCGCACCTAAAACCCCACCTATAACACCACCTGTAATCGTGCCAATATCACGATTGGAGGCATCTTCTGCACATGATGACAATATAAAAATTGAAACACAACAACTTATAAAACCCATTTTATTTACCATTTCACTCTCCTTAAATTAACTAATACATCTAACTTGTTTGCAAAAAACTCTGTCTTAACTGGTTATGAACCTTGTTAAAACTCCTACTGCTAAAACTAATAACAGTATCACCTGGAAGTGCATTTGAAACAACTATTTTACAGATACAATCCATGTCATTAACCATATTTATATTTTCTAGGGGCAATGACCACTCTTGCCAATCAAAGTCAGTAGTAGAATCCTTTGGAAGCATAATAACAGCTAAATCACAACTCTCTAACGCAGTTTTTAATTCTGGCGCCATAATTCCTGAGCGCATGGTATAACTACCTAGCTCAACTAAAGCAATTATTTTTGATTCTTTACAAGTCGCAGCTCGCATGCTTGATAAAACCTTAGATATAGCAGATGGGTGGTGACCGAAATCATCATAGCAAGTAACCCCTGCAAAAGTTCCCTTGCATTCAAGACGCCTTTTAACACCCTTAAAGTTGTTTAAGGAAGTTATAGAATCATGAACTGAAACTCCATAGTGATTTGCCGCAGCTATAGCTGCAGCAGCATTACTTGCATTATGCTCGCCTATATAATCCCAAGATATTGACCCTAACTCTCGCTGCCCATAACCTATAGAAAATTGAGAGTATTTATCAGAACCATCATAAAACCAACCGGTAGAATCTCTCTTCAATCCAAATGTATACTGCTTGGACCAGCACCCTTTGCTAAAAACATCTGTAATTTCAACATCATGCTCCGGGTATATAATTGCTCCATCTGCTGGAACAGTTTTTATCAGATAATGAAACTGAGTAGAAATTTGATCTAAATCTTTATATATGTCGGCATGATCAAACTCTAAGTTATTTAAAATAAGTGTCTTTGGTCGGTAGTGCATAAATTTTGGACGTTTATCAAAGTAAGCTGTGTCATACTCATCTGCTTCAATTATAAAAACATCACTATCAGTTAAACGAGCACTGCATCCCATATTATCCGCTATTCCACCTATTAAAAAACTAGGGTTTTTACCATTTTTTTCTAATATCCAGGTAAGCATAGAAGTTGTTGTTGTCTTGCCATGTGTACCTGCAACCGCAATAACCCATTTATGCTGTAGAATTTCTCTGTATAACCATTCAGGACCTGAACAATATGCAAAACCGTGAATTAATATTTTTTCAAGTAAAGGATTTCCACGCTTAATAGCATTTCCTATGATATACAAATCAGCTGTGGGTAAATCATCATCATATCCAAGAGACACTTTGATGCTGTTATCTAGCAGCTGCTCCTTCATTGGTGAGTAACATTCCGTATCATGCCCTGTGACATTACAACCACTTTGCTTTGCTAACAGTGCAATACCAGCCATAAAAGTGCCTGATATTCCTAATATATGTATTCTTTTACCGTTTAAATGCATAAACAAAACCCTTTTCTATTTCTTCTCATCCGAATGTAATATAAAGCTATAAGACCTACCATCACCAAGAATTCCAAGCACCCCATACCCAGAAGAGTTTGGCTCAGGATAAATTTTAAGGTCTTGTTTTGGAAATGGGCCTGCAAGTAAATAACTTACATAACTTTCTGAATCAGACTCTCCAGATACCTGCTTACCTTTGTAGTTATTATAGATAGAAAACAACACAGAAAAACTATTTTTACTGCACGTTACGTTGTACTTTGCATGTAAAAAAGCATGTCTATCATTAAGGTCATTTGCATTTGTATATAGCTCTATAGCATTGGTACTTAAGCTTGGAAAATAACTATATAAACTATTGTCCCAGCCAGTGAAACCAGAAGAATCAAAAGTAGCAAGATGCAAGTCGCAATTGCTTTCGTTTGTAACAACAAGCTTAACCGGGCCAACATATGCGTGTGCACAGACAAAAGAGCATGCGTAGACTAATAAAAACTGACGTAACTTCATTAAAACCATCTTTGCTATCAACACAATAAAAACGTTATCACTATGTAATATAAAAAGCAAAATTGCAATAACATAAAACAAAAACATCATTTGGCTTTTCTATAAAAAAAATATACAATATAGGCCTTAGTATAGTAGGAGTTAACTTATGCGGCAAAAAAATATATTTTTTGCACATTCAGGTGGGGTAACAGCAGTAGTAAATACTATTGCAGCATCTGTAATAAAAACTGCTAAAAAACATAATGAAATTAATAAAGTTCTTGTGGGTAAAAATGGCATTCTTGGTGCCCTTAGGGAAGAGCTAATAGATGTTTACAAAGAATCAGATGAAGACATTGATCGTCTCTATCATACGCCAGCTAGTGCATTTGGATCATGCCGGTATAAACTAGACCAAAATGACGAAGAAAAATTTACTCGAATAATAGAAGTATTCAAAGCACATAACATCCACTATTTTCTATACAACGGTGGTAACGATTCTCAAGATACTACAAATAAAATATGGCAAATGAGTCAAAAATTAGGCTACGACTTAAAATGTATAGGCATACCTAAAACAGTAGATAATGATCTTGCTATTACAGACAACTGTCCAGGATTCGGCTCAGTCGCAAAATATATAGCTGTCTCAACAAAAGAAGCTAGTCTAGACGTTGAATCTATGTCTAGCACTTCAACCAAGGTATTTGTACTAGAAGTTATGGGGCGACATGCAGGCTGGATAACAGCAGCTGCAGGGCTAGCTGCAAGTGCAACTAACGAGGGACCTCACCTTCTATTATTTCCAGAGGTTCCATTTGAAAAAGAAAAATTCAAACAAAAAGTTAACGATTGTGTGGCACAACATGGGCACTGCGTAATTGTTGCATCGGAAGGCATCTGTGATAAGGATGGCAATTTCTTAGCAGCAGCCAACTCAAAAGATTCATTTGGACACCAACAACTAGGTGGGGTTGCACCTTGGCTTGCTAGCATTACCAGTTCCGAATTAAACCTTAAAACACACTGGGCTGTAGCTGACTACTTACAAAGGTCCGCTCGCCACTTGTGCTCAGAAACTGATGTTAAGCAGGCTGAAGAACTTGGTAAAGTTGCAGTTGAATCGGCAATTGCAGGTAAATCAGGCTTAATGGTAACAATTGAACGTGACTCAAACAGTCCCTATAAATGGAGTACGGGGACGGCAAGCCTTAACGATGTTGCTAACTTTGAAAAAAAATTGCCAAAAGAATTTATGAGCGAAGATAAAATGCATATAACCGCAGCGGCGCGCGCGTACCTAACCCCACTAATCCAAGGTGAATCATACCCTCCATACGGCACGAATGGTCTCCCACAATATGCTAGACTCAAAAACATATTAGTTTCAAAGAAACTCCCTTTAACCACGATCTAAAAAAATAAAGGTTAATTTATGTATAAACAGCTAATGTCAAAAAACAAGTTTGCTCCACTATTTTGGGTGCAATGTTTTGGTGCGTTTAACGATAATATTTTTAAAAACGCTCTTCTTATATTCTTCAGTATAAAAATAACATCGATATCAGAGCTAACTTGGCAATCTAACTTATCGACAGGTCTTTTTATATTGCCTGTAGTTTTATTCTCTGCAATAGCTGGACAAATATCTGATAAATATAATAAAGCCAAGCTAGTGAGAAAAATAAAATTACTAGAAATCCTAATCGTGTCCATTGCTTCGGTAGGGTTTTATCTCCAAAATTTCAATCTGCTAACGCTAACTCTATTTTTAATGGGCACACAATCAGCATTCTATAGCCCCCTTAAATACTCAATGCTACCTGAATACCTGGAAACAGAAGAGCTATTAGCTGGAAATGCGCTTGTTGAAAGCAGCACCATGATGGTAGTTCTATTTGGAACAATTGTAGGTAGCCTTATTCCATATCAGTCACATGCAAGCATAGTTATTTCAATAACATTGTTAACAATAGCATGTTGTGGCTATCTTAGTAGTCTTAAAATAGAACCCAAAGAACCAACTTCAAAAAAAATTACTGTACAAAAAAACCCAATAACTGCATCTATTACAATCCTAAAAAAATGCTCCAAACAAAAGAAGATGATGCAAATAATAATTGGAATATCATGGTTTTGGTTGATCGGTGCATTCATAATAACCCAACTTCCGGCTATCAACAGCATGATAGGTGGTGGAAGCTCAGTAATAACTCTAATGCTTGGACTATTTTCTGTTGGTATAGGGATAGGTGGCCTACTTTGTAACAGAATATTACACCAACAAATAGATAGTAGATTTTCACCTTTTTGCCTACTTGCTATGAGCTTTGTACTATTTGACTTGTCTCACGCCATAAAAAAGCTAAGCTTGGTAGCACATGGAATGAATTTCTCATTGCAAAAATTTCTTAGCATGTGGCTAGCTTGGCGTTTAAACATAGATATAATATTATTTTCAATTTTAGGTGGTATATTTATAGTTCCGCTCTATACAATAATTCAACACGAAACTAAAGAACATTTACGTGCAAGAATGGTAGCGTGCAACAATATGATCAGCGCTATCTTCATGCTAGCTGGGTCTGTAATAACTATGGTCTTAAGCAAGTTCTCTTTCTCTTTAATTCAAATAATCCAAGTTTTTGTTATGCTAAATGCATTAACTGCGTGTTACTTATTCAAAATATTATCATTTGAAGCAATACAGTTAATTGCAAGAGCACTACTAAAGCTTTGTTATAGAGTTGAAATTAAAGGTATCGAGCACTGTATTAATGCTGGCAAAAGAGTTGTAGTAATTGCAAACCATGTATCCTTTCTTGATGTGCCTCTGCTAGGAGCATGTCTACCGGGTAAATACATGTATGCAGTTAATACAGAAATAGCAAAAAGGTGGGGAGTAGCAATAGCTTGCTCGCTAACTAAAACTTATAGCATAGACCCAAGAAGTTCTATAAAGACAAAGTCACTTATTCAAGAAGTAGCAAGTGGCAATAGATGCATTATTTTTCCAGAAGGTAGAATAACTACCACAGGCTCACTAATGAAAGTGTATGATGGCGTTGCAGTTATCGCGAAAAACGCTAACGCAGTAATCTTGCCTGTATTTATAGACGGCGCAGAGTACACCCCATTTTCTTATATGCGTGGTAAATTTAAAATACGTTGGTTTCCTAAAATAACACTTACAATATCGCCAGCGAGGCATTTACTAGCCCCTGAAAATTTAAAAGGCAAGAAAAAACGCGAGTACCTAGCTCAGGTTGTATATGACACCATGATAAACATGGTCAATGAAGGGCGTGAGTTTCATCAAAACATTTTTATTAGCCTCTTGGAATCCTGTAAATTTTATGGTTATCGTCATATAATATGCGAAGATATGAAACGTCAACCTGAAAATTACTATAGCATTATTGCTAAAGCTCTAGCACTTCGCCACACCATGCAAGAAATAACTGGTGATAATAAAATATTAGGCGTTATGCTACCTAACTCTATTGGCCTTATAGTAACTATATTCAGTCTCTTTTCAATAGGCAAAGCACCTGCGCTTCTTAACTACGCCGCAGGCATTCCTAACATAGCTTCATGTTGTAAAACTGCAAAATTAAAAACTGTACTAACCTCTAAACAGTTTATAGAAATAGCAAAATTAGAAGAAGTTATAACCGCCCTATCAAGCCAAGGCATTAAAATATTATATCTTGAAGAATTAGCAGATAACATTACAAAAACACAAAAGGTTTCGGCTGCAATATGGCCATTTTTAAGCACAAAGTTTTTATATAAAAAAGTGCCGCCATGCCTTAACAAAGCAGCTGTATTACTTTTCACCTCTGGCTCTGAAGGTTTGCCAAAAGGGGTGTTGCTTTCACATAAAAATCTACAAACAGCTGTGCACCAATGTACCTCATCGATTGATCTTAATATAAAAGACACCCTATTTAACCCTCTACCAATATTTCATTCTTTTGGCCTATCATGTGGCACTATTATGCCAATACTGAATGGCATAAAAGTATTTACTTATCCAAATCCCCTGCATTATCGCATAATTCCTGAGATGATTTATGATACAGATGCGACTATAGTAGTTGGTACTAGCACCTTCTTAACCGGCTATCAAAAATTCGCCCACCCTTATGATTTTTGTAATGTTAGATATGTTTTTGCAGGCGCTGAAAAACTAAACTTACAAACAAGACAGTTTTATTTCGAACAATTTGGTGTTCGTATTTTTGAAGGTTATGGCGCAACTGAAGCGAGCCCGGTAATCAGCATAAATACGCCTATGCATCATAAACAAGGCACAGCCGGCAGAATTCTACCTGGAATAGATTATAAGCTAACCCCACATGAAGGCGTAACTGATGCTGGCAGGCTCTGGGTAAAAGGCGGCAATGTTATGATGGGTTATATCCACCCAAGCGCGCCTGGAGTGCTTGAACCACCAAAAGATGGTTGGCATGATACTGGTGATATTGTATCTGTATCAGATACTGGCTTTGTAACAATTGTAGATAGAGCCAAACGTTTTGCAAAAATAGCGGGCGAGATGATCTCACTAACCGCTGTAGAAAACATGTTAAATTTCACCTGGCCTTCGTATCAACAAGCAGTAATTAGCATGCCATGCGACAAAAAAGGCGAGAAGATAATATGTGTTACAAACAACCCTGGTGCAGATAGAAAAAGTGTCATAGATTATTGTCAAAACAATCATATTTCTGAGCTAAATATTCCTGCAAAAATCATTACATTAACTGAAATACCAACTCTGTCTACAGGTAAGGTTGACTACCAGCAAATTAAAAAAGACCTGGAAGAATAAATAAATCACGATGAACGCAGAATAAAAAACCCAAATAAATCAAATTTATACTATAATAGTAAATAGATTTATTTGGGGAGCGCTATGCAATGGCAGTTTTTAAAAAATTATAGTTTTTTGCCTAAGGACTTAAAAGCTTATCTTGAAAAAATAGATACTTTAGAATTAGATATACAGATAGTTGTATTAAATGACCTCCTCCAGCACTTAGAAGCATTTAAGTATGATGGGCCCACAACAATAAGTAACCTCTATAACCCTAACTCACCACCTGGCACTAAAAAAATAGTGGTCCATGATAATAAAAAAGATGATAAACTAATAATAGACCAGCACACAGGTACTTTTAATAGACTGCTAAGCCATAGTATTGCCGCCCTCCAATACCTTGAAACTAGTAAAAATGCAAAAAAAGATGATGCAAAAAAAACAATAGTAAATATTTTAGCTGATCATGGCAAAGAGATATATAATCCAGAAAACAGGTATAGAGCAGCAATAGGCGACAATCGCAAAGATATGCTACCTGTATTGCAAAATATATTTGCCAAAGGCCAGGGCAAGCTAGCTAGCACCCTAGGTATTAAAAATAAAGAGCTGCTAAAGGTTGATGATATTGCAACTTTTATCAGGCCTATTGTGGTAAATACTCATATAATGGGCGATGGAACTGAAGTCAAACAAAGATTTGAGCCAGTTACTAATATGACTGATGCACAAAAAAATGAGTGGCGCACTATTGTTACGAGCCCTGGAAATGAACCATCATGGTATAACATGCTTACTGAACATCACCAAGAACGCTATAGCGAATATGCTAGCGATGCAATGCAATTTGAAACAGGCGGATTTATAGATAAGTTAAAAGCAGCAGGAGATACAGATGCTTTCAGAGCTGAAATATCGACCTCAGATTTATCTGATCATAGAAAAACTGAAATAACATACCATTTAGCTAGGGCTGGGGATGCTAATTTTGAAGATTATAAAAAACAATTACTTGATTCTGACCCATGGTATATGCTGAGCATGCCAAAATCATCGGCGAATAGATATGCGCCGCTAGCATCGAATCATGTTCGAGTAATAACTACGGTGACTAAAGTAGCAGTAGATGGAGATGGAAATGAAACTGCTAATATATCTGAGAACATAACTTATGTCAGAAGCAATGAAGTTATTATAAAAAGTCCAGATTTTAGCAATAATCCGTTTGATTATAGTGTCATGAAAAACAGTAAAGGTAGCCCAATTTGGCAAGAGTCAAATCTTGATAAATCTTTAACTTATCTTTCTTTTTTACCACATTTAATTATTATCCCTATTGCACTTATTATAGATTCTTTCATTGATTTGTTTACAGACTCTACATTTAAAAACACAAAGTTTCATCTAAAACAACTATGGTCTTTTGTATATACACCAGACAGATATACACCAGACATATATACACCAACAAAAAATATAATAGAAACAACTGAAACAGTAGTAGAACAAATATATGCAGATTTTTTAACTGAAGATCCAGATAATACAGGCAAGTATGATGATAAATATATTGAGTTCCTCAGTCATAATGGCCTAAATACTGGTGAAAAATTAGATGGGGGATATTTTAGATTTAAACCAATCCTTCACTCAACTAGCTTACTAAGCCCCCTACCTGATTGCATAGAAAACAGCTATTCTATTGGCAGTAGATTATTTGGTGCTGATAATAACAAAAAAATGCTACTCTATAAGCTAGCAGCTATTAGTAAAATTAATGAAAGAACAGATGGCGCGCAACTGCTTGGAGGTGCAAAAATAAACTGCATAAATTTCGCCGCTAATGATTATCGCCGCATGGCAATATCAGGATTTGGGAATAAAATTCATAAACATAATAATCACGCAAGTGTAGACCTACTTTTAAGCGTGTTAAATAATAATATTGTTGCATTAGCTCATGCAGGTCAAGAAACAGATAATTTAATAAAAGCATATAAAAAAATAAAAGAAACATGTGAATTATCTGATGATTATTATGACTTAACAAAATTAATTAAAAGTGATATCACTGAATTAGAAAATCTTTTAAAGCCACAACAAAATGTGCCAAATAATCCTCAGTTAGATAGCAATCTAAAGCTAAGTTTAAAATCAATTACTGAGTATATTAAACTTTATAAAAACTCTATGCAAAACATCCCGGAAAATGAGCAAATACTACTAGCCTCTTATGCTAACATGATGGTAAACGCCAGCTCTGGTAGCTCTTCAAGAGTCGAAACTCACTGTAAAAGCGGCAGAGACCGAACTTTTGTAGTCCAAATTTATGAACAGGCAATGCAAGCATATTTTATCCAGCACGGTAAACTACCAGTAGCAGCTGAACAAAATAAAAATGATAGAGAAAAATTTGTAAATATTTACGTAGAATTATTTATGCAGGGACTTGCACAGGAAAACTCCAACCAAAACCAACATGGCTCATTTGGCTTAAATAATATTCTAATCCAAAGGCCATGGCCATTATGTATATTAGCTGGAACTCTTGATCCTAAAAGCACCTGCCTTTTGCCTGATGACATACTCCAAAATATTTTAAAGAAAAATCCAGATATTGCAGCGCAAAATGAATCACAACGTTTTAATGGTAAACATGTAGATCCAAACAGTTTAAATAAAAGTCCATTCCTGAATTGGTTATCAAATGTTTCTGGAGCAATATTAGAACTGGCACTCTCACCACTATTTGCTTGTTGCGTAATCGCAAATAAAATAATGCCAAATTATCATCCTTTTTTTGGTGGCATATTTATTTTTGCAGGTGTAGTTACAGGACTTGTATTTATTGCGCCACTATTACCTGCTGTAGCTATGCTCGCCACTGGCATTCTAGTTATTAGCTCACTATACTATGGTTTAAACCCACAAAGAAGAGAAGTATATAGAAGTCTCACTGCTATTGTAGCTGGGATAGCTACACCAACAGCTATTGGAGTTGCCCTAGCATTAACTGTATCTGCAATTTTTCCACCAGTAGCTATAGCTGCAACAGCAATAGCAGTAGCAGCAATTATCTCAGCCTCATCGAAAGATAGATATAAAATAGATATTAAAGCTAAACCTGAATATGCAACCTCATCACAATTTGCTCAGAATATAGAGGTACTTTCGAAAGAACCCAATGACAAACCTTCTAATATAAATACGAAAGAATTAGTAGTATAGAAACAACAACAACGAAAAACATTGCAAAATAATCACGCATAGTTATTTTTTTTGCCGTAGCCACTCTTAGCTTGTACAACATAATTACTGGCAAAATGCCATTAAGAATCGCAACAAAAATACCAGCAAAACTTAATGCCAGGATAAACCCATCTGGGTAAAAAACCGAAAATAAAGCAGGCGGAAATAAAGTTATCATAAGAACTGAACTCTTAGATAATTGGTTTTTTCCATAAATTAATTTATCAGCAAGAAAATCAAACAAACTAAAAGCTATACCTAAAATAGAGCTAGATAGTGCAAAAAATGCGAACAAACTAGTCGCTACAGTTAAAATTTTAATATTAAATAATGCACTTAAAAACAAAGGCAAATCTGTTGCTGGCTGCGAACTTTGAACTAAAGAGCTTATGCTATATGTACCAGTAGCTGGCAGCACCATAAAAATAACAATTGCCCAAATAAAATATAGAATAAATGGTATAGCGCTCCCCAAAAAAATAGCTTTTGGCAATAACTCGACACTTTTTGCCAAATAATGTCTGACACTGGGGATGACAACTTGATAACCAAATGCAGTAATTATCACTGGCATCATTGCTACAAATGAGGAAAACTCAAACTTTTGCTTAGACATACTAAAAGTAAAGTCAGCATTATCTATCAATAGAAATAATAATAATAAAAAAGACAGTATCAAGCCTGTGACCATCAAGCGGTTTAAATAGTCTATATACTTTGCTCCTAGATAAACAACTAATGCGGTAACTAGCATAAATGGCATAGTATCGACTATAAGCGGTAAATTGCTAAAACCTACTGCTGAAAAAAAAGCTTTGGCTAAATCCGCCCCGCCTGTGAAATAAGCGGCTAATAAACTATAAAGCAATATTGAGTATGCTATTGCTATTGGCCACTTATATGAAGGTCCTAAAGTAAATTCAGTCATTGAAATAAAGCTATGTTCTTCTTTGCATGCCAAGCTAACTTCTACCACCATCAGACCTGCATAATACATTACTAACCAACTGATAAAAAACGCAAAAAATGTTCCAAAAAAACCAAGTGTCGAAGCTACCACAGGTAATGCTAGCGCAGCAGCACCAATTGACGTGCCTGCAATAAAAAACACAGCACCTATTAATTTTTTATTCATTACTATTCCTTAGTTTTAGACTGACTATAAGCCTTTTTAAAATATTTTCTTGTAAATATGCGTTTAATAATAAGACACATAAAACAATACCAATAGTTAAAGGTAATGCTGCTGAAAATAAAGGGCTAAAGCCATATCGCAAAAATAGTGCGCTTATAGACTCTCTACTAAAGTAAAAACCAAGACCTAAAGACAAAGCTTTAATAATATTAATTCCATATCTCTCACCTCTTTCAAAATCAAAAAATATTATAACTGCAATAGCAAGCATCAACAAACAAACAAAAGGCTGCAGGATTCTCTGCCAGAACACCAAACTATCATTGGCTGATTGCAAACCTAGTTTTGCAGAATGCATAACGCTATGTATTAACACCCATAAAGGCTGGCGTGCAGGGCTAGTAGATGAGTTGTTCAATAGCTTTCTATCGAGCATAGTACTCCAAGGAACTGCATCAGAAAAACCTGAATCAATTTTATTGGTACTAATATTACTCCAGCTAACGTCATGTAAAACCCAGTCATCATCTACATATGTACCGGTTTTCGCATATTCTGCACGAGTTAACATGCCATCGCTGTTTACTTTATAGCGATATACATCTTGCAGAGTCTCTTGATCTCTAATAGAACCTATATTTACATACCAATTATCTTCATGTAGCCAAAGACCACCCTTAACAGAAACAGCAGTGCCACTATAGAATGACGACAGTCTCTGATTTTTAGCAAAGTCAGATAATGTTGGAGCTAAACCTTCACCAATTAGTACGCCTAACAAAACTATATAAAACATGGTTTTAAAAATTATTTTAAGTAAGTCGAATATGCCAACGCCAATCGAGCCAATCGCTACTAGCTCATGCCGCAACATTAGTCTACCCATAACAAAAGTAACTGTGACTAATGCTATCATAGGAAACAAAGTATATAAGTTTCTTGGCATTAGCAAAACTACATAAAATAAGAGCTGGACAAAATCATAACCACCCTTGCCTAAAAACTTTAACTGGCTCAAAACTTGCATAAAGCTAGATATAACTAAAAACATAAATAAAATAATAAAAAAAGTTTTTACTATAGAGTTGCGAATATATGTATATATTACCTCCATAGACTACTCCAGCAATAAAATAAAACATCCCTACAGTAATACAACCCAATTATACCAGAAAAAATTATAGGAGGCATAACTAGCCCATATAAAAAAGATATGCTACCAACTGATATATAATATCTAAAAACCAAAGTAATCGACAAGTAAACAGCATAGAAAGTAACCGCAGCAAATAAACGTAAAAACTGTGTTCCAAAGAAATTTTCATAACTGAATGGGATAATAAATAAAGCTAAAATCAAAACGCTTAAGGGCAATGATAAACGCCACTGCAGTAACGACATTGCTAACATACTATGCTGCTGCATCGATAGTTTACGTAAACTCATTTCCTCAAAATTAGATTTTTCTAACTGTTGCTTAGCTTCTTCCGGGAAACTAACAAAAAAGTCTTTTGCAGTTATAATCTCACCTTCTTTATCTCCTGGCTTAAAAGCAAAATTCCATGCATTATGCAGGCCCCACTCCCTTGCTTCCATATTATTTTTAGCAGCCTTTTCTGCAGTAACTATGTTCCATATAGGCTTTTTATCACCCTCTTTATATTCCTTATGTGCAATAAATATATCTCCATATGCACTACCAGACTTTAAACTTTTACCAACAAATACTACAGCATCACCTTTTAATATAGGATAGAACTGGCCAGGCTGAAAATTACTAATAGCAAAATCTTTATCTATATTTTTAAACATTTGGCTTTTAGCCTTACTTGCTTTTGGCTCTAGATACAAACTTGTTAAGGCAACTAAAAAAAACATTAACACAGCAATGTTCATAATCCATATATTTATTCGAAAAGTATCTATTCCAGATGCTTTAACCACAGTAAGCTCGCCACTTTCATGCAAATTATTTATAACTAAAATTCCTGCCAACAAGAGAACTAATGGCAGCAATAATGATAATAAAAAAGGCATTTGTAATATTAAGGCCTTGCCTAATAATCCATGAGGGATACTACCGCTTACGGAACTTTTCATAATAGTAGAAAATTCAACACCGCTAAATATAACAATTAAAACTATAGAAACCACCATAGCGCACTGAAAAATTTGCTTTAAAATATAGTGTTTTAGCAACATATAGACTACAACATAAATTAAACGTATATACTAACATAACTTAACTACAGAGCAAATAATTAATAACAACTTAAGCAAGAGAATATAATTTAAATTAAAAAAAATGCTTACGCACACTTCATCATTGTTTTAATTAACTTTTAACTAGGAAATAGATACACAATAAGTTAGAATACTCATCGTGTTTATTGTAATTAAAGCGAAGAATCATGGAAAAAAGTTACGACCCTAAAACAATAGAACTTAAGTGGCGCGAAAAATATCTAGCTGAAAATATAGGCGAGCCTAAAGGAAATGGTTCAAGCTATTGCATTATGATACCCCCACCTAACGTCACTGGAACCCTGCACATGGGGCATGGCTTTCAATTAAGTCTTATGGACACAATGACTAGGTACCAACGAATGCAAGGCAAAAAAACCTTGTGGCAAATGGGAACTGACCATGCAGGCATTGCAACACAAATGGTTGTAGAAAGAAAACTAGCTGCATCTAACCAAACCAAAGAAAGCCTAGGTAGAGATAAATTTATCGAAAAGATTTGGGATTGGAAGCATGAGTCTGGAGATAAAATAAAAACACAAATTAAACGCATAGGAGCCTCGGTAGATTGGAGTAGCGAAAAATTCACCTTAGACGAATCATTATCTACAGCTGTAAGCCATGCATTTATAAAATTATATAAAGATGGCCTAATATATCGCGGCAGCAGACTCGTTAACTGGGACCCTGTGTTAAAAACGGCAGTGTCTGACCTAGAAGTTATTAGCGAAGAAGTGCAAGGAACACTGTGGAGTATTAAATACCCAGTCGTAGGCACGGATGAATTTGTAACAGTTGCCACCACCAGGCCAGAAACTATGTTTGGTGATACCGCTATTGCAATAGCACCAAATGACACAAGATATAAACACTTAATTGGTACAAAAATACAACTACCTTTTACTGAACATCAAATACCAGTTGTTGAAGATGAGCATGTCGACCCAGAATTCGGCACCGGTTGCGTAAAAGTAACTCCAGCACACGACTTTAATGACTATGAAATTGGCAAAAGACATAATCTTACTATGCGAAACATATTCAATAGTGATGCCTCTTTAAACGATAATGTACCCAAAGAGTTTAAAAATATAGACCGTTTTGCCGCAAGAAAACTAGTACTAGAAAAGCTAAAAGAAGCAGGACTGCTAGTAAAAGAACAAACACATAAAATGGTAGTGCCAAAAGGCGACAGATCGGGATCAATAATAGAACCATACCTCACCAAACAATGGTTTGTGGCCACAAAAGACTTAGCCGTACCTGCAATAGACGTTGTAAAGACCGGTAAATTAAAATTTTACCCTGAAAATTGGGAAAACACATATTTCTCATGGCTAGAAAATATAGAAGACTGGTGTATCAGCCGTCAACTGTGGTGGGGACATAGAATTCCTGCATGGTATGACACGGATGAAAACATATATGTTGGCGAATCTATTGCCGCAATAAAAGAGCATTATAAGTTAGCTGATGATATTGTCCTAAGACAAGATGATGATGTGCTCGACACATGGTTTTCTTCAGCTCTATGGCCGTTTGCAACCTTAGGGTGGCCAGAAAAGACAAATAGAATGCAAGATTTTTTCCCGACCGACCTGCTGGTTACTGGCTTTGATATAATTTTCTTTTGGGTCGCTAGAATGGTGATGTTTTCACTAAAATTCACAGGCGAGGTGCCATTTAAAGATGTTTATATCACCGGGCTAATTCGTGATCATGCTGGGCATAAAATGTCAAAATCAAAAGGAAATATTCTAGACCCTATCGATTTAATAGACGGCGCCAGCATTGATGATTTAATTAGCAGCAGAACTGCAAGTTTAATGCAGCCTGAGATGAAGAGCAAAGTTATCAAAGAAACAAAAAAAGAATACCCTCAGGGCATAGAAGCAAATGGCACTGATGCACTACGCTTTACTTTTGCAGCTCTTGCAACTCCAGGGCGCGACATTAGGTTCGATAGTAACAGGCTTACTGGTTATCGTAACTTTTGTAATAAAATTTGGAATGCAACGCGCTATATAATGATGAATGTAGACACCCCTCCAGTAAAACCTGAAACTATAGATCACCCCATTAACATCTATCTTGCAGGACAGATGAATAAAGCCATAACAACTGCAGAGCAAAATCTAGCAACATATCGGTTTGATCTATTTGCGCAAACTCTGTACGATCTGATCTGGAATCAGTACTGTGATTGGTACCTAGAACTAACAAAACCACTACTTAAATCTGGGGACCCAAAAACAGTAACTGAAACTAAATATATATTAATTCAATCACTAGAAACAATATTACGTCTAGCACACCCACTAATTCCATTTATAACTGAAGAAATATGGCAGCAAATCCAACCGCTTGCCAAAGTAAAGCCAGGATTATTAACTAACAGCGCATACCCACAAGCTAACTCATGGCAGCAAAATTCAGTAGTAGACAAAGAAATTCATATTTTAAAACAACTGATAACTGGAGTTAGAACTATAAAAGCAGAAATGAATATAGCTCCAAACAAAAGAGTACCAATAATAGTAGTAGCCAACAATAAAGACGAACTAGACTTAGTTTTTAAACATGAAGTTATATTCACAGACTTAGCCAAACTTGAGTCTATCAGCACCAAAAATGCAAGCGATACTATACCCGCGAGTGCAACCTATTTAGTAGGCAAAATAGAAATCCACATCCCACTTGCAGGCCTAATTGATAAAGATGCTGAACTTGCGCGTTTGAATAAAGCCATATGCAAACTAGAAAAATCATTACAAGCAATATCCGGGCGCCTTGCAAATACAAATTACATTAACAATGCACCTCAAGAGATTGTAGAAAAAGAACAATCCTTGAAAATACAACAATCACAAGAGCTGGAAAAACTAAAACAACAACAACTCTCACTAGCCCAAACATAAGCAAAGACCTGAGTAAAAACCAGAGGTAGGACCATGCAAAAAAAAGCCATTGTATTATTGTCTGGGGGACTAGACTCCGCAACATGCCTAGCTATAGCAAAACAACAAGGGTTTGACATCTATGCGCTTAGCTTTAATTACGGCCAACGTAGCCAAATAGAGCTAAATGCAGCTGCTATCATTGCAAGCATCAGCAATGTTAAAGAACATAAAATTATTAACTTAACTGACCTAGGCAGCTTTGGTGGCTCTGCAATAACAGACCACAATATCGAGCTAAAAACAAAAGATCATGATGATAAAATACCAACCTCATATGTGCCTGCTCGTAATACTGTGTTTTTATCAATAGCACTAAGCTGGGCAGAAGCGCTTGATGCTGAGATTATATATATAGGGGTGCATGATGACGATAGAACCTGTTATCCTGACTGCCGCCCTGAGTACATTGAAAAATATCAACAAATGGCCAATGTCGCAAATAAACGTGGCGTTCAAGGTAATCCAATTAAAATAACAGCGCCGCTTTTAAATATGCAAAAAAGCCAAATAATAGCCATAGGGACAGAACTAGGCATAGACTATAGCAACACTATAACTTGCTATCAAGCTGACAATGACGGTCGTGCTTGCGGTCTCTGCCTAAGCTGCAGCACAAGGAAACAAAGCTTTATTGATGCGAATATTCCAGACCCAACAAAATACCAATAAAACTATATATGATCTACTATTTGCCGAATGTTTGATATGCCTATAACTTCAAACTTAGGAATAGCTTTTTTAGGAGCATTAGCTTCAGGCACAATAGCTTTAACAAAACCATGTTTAGCCGCCTCCATAATACGCAACTGACCATTTTGCACCGGACGAATTTCACCACCCAAACCAAGCTCACCAAAAATAACTACATTATGCGGTATAGGCTTATCTTTTTCACTTGATATCAACGCTGCAATTATAGCCAAATCCACTGAGGTTTCAGCAACCTTCATACCACCGACCACATTCACGAATATATCCTGACTATGCATATGCATGCCAAGATAACGATTCATGAGAGCCAGCAGCATAGCAACCCTGTTATTATCTAAACCTAATGCCAAGCGCCTTGCATGTGATGAAGAGCTATTACTATCATCTACCAATGCCTGCACCTCTAGAAGCAGAGGCCTAGTACCCTCCCATGCTACCATAACCACACTGCCAGACACATCCTGTTTATGTTGGGATAGAAATATAGCAGACGGGTTCGATACTGCCTTTAACCCGGCGTCAGTCATAGCAAACACCCCAAGCTCACCTACAGCGCCAAATCGATTTTTTACAGCCCTAATCATTCTAAAACGACTACTAGTATTGCCCTCAAAGTACAAAACTGTATCTACCATATGCTCTAGAACACGTGGGCCCGCTAATGCACCCTCTTTCGTTACATGGCCAATTAAAAAGATTGTAGTGCCAGTTTGTTTCGCGAACTGCACTAAGCGCATTGCGCTTTCTCTAACCTGAGACACACAGCCTGGGGCCGCTTGAATTTCAGAGCTATAGACTGTCTGGATAGAATCTACTACTAAAACTGCGGGCTGTTGCTTTTTAACCTGTGATATTATTGTTTCAACCTGAGTCTCAGCTAACAAATACATATTATCTTCTGAAATTTTAATTTGTTTAGCACGCAAACCTATTTGCTCTAGTGATTCCTCACCTGTGACATACAACACATCTAACGGTCTTTTCGCTAAATTTGATAATGTCTGGAGTAACAATGTGGTTTTACCAATCCCAGGATCACCACCGAGCATAACCACCGATCCAGCAACTAAGCCACCACCTAACACTCTATCGAACTCAACACAATCTAAACTTATTCTGGTCTTTTCGCTAACAGTTACTGCACCAAGAGCCGTTATCTCTGCAGCGCCACTACCCGCATATCCTGAAAAACGTTCATGTTTACCTTTAACAACACCAGCACCTTCAACAATACTATTCCAAGCCAAACAACTACCACACTGCCCAGTCCACTTAGTGAAATTAGCACCACAATCGCGGCAAGCATAGGAAACCTTTGTTTTCATCTCATTCTCTTAAAATTAATACTATTTTAGTATAACAGGGAGAAAATTATAAAACAGCTAATCTAAAAACGTTTTTATATTATGTAGGCACATCGAACCTATATCGTTATCAAATAATAATCAGGAGGTAAGCCCAGCATGCAGTCCTAGCTCAACATCTATCCCATCAGTTTTAGTACTCTTAGTTGCAGAAGCATAATCATTTATAATGCCACACAAAAAGCACACTATAAATTCGCGGCCACGCCAACTAAAATAACAGGGTAAAACAACTAGATATCCTGACGCAGGACAACTATACACCTTGCTGTAAATCAATAAATATGACAAGACCAATAAAAAATCATATAATGAGCATTGATGGAGATAAATAGATGAACAATCTAAACAACATGCTTACAGAGCAAATAACTGCGCGCGGCATTAAAAACCAGGATATACTAAATGCTATGCTTAAATACCCTCGCGAGCTATTTATCGCCGCAGATGTTCAAGAGCACGCATATGATGACGCGCCTCTTCACATTGGTTATGGCCAAACCATAAGCCAGCCATACATAGTCGCTTTCATGCTAGATATTTTGGAGCTAACACCTAGCTGCAATGTGTTAGAAATAGGTGCTGGCAGTGGCTATCAAGCGGCATTACTAGCAGCACTATCAAAACAGGTAACGTCAATAGAAATAATTCCAGAACTAGCTGCATCAGCACAACAAAAAATAACTGAGTTAGAAATTAAAAATTTAACTATAGAAAATAGTAATGGTTATAATGGCTGGGAGCAAAACGCACCATATGATAGAATAATAGTTGCAGCTGCCGCCCCATTTATACCCGAAAAACTTATAGAACAACTAGCCCCAGCAGGAAAGATAGTCATCCCTGTAGGAAAACAAATGCACCCACAACAACTAAAGATTATAAACAAAGATGTAAATTCGGATGTATCTGAGTCTGACAGCATAGGTGTTAGATTTGTCCCCCTTATACAACCACCCGGGAAATAACATGCTACCATCTGAGCTATTCCAAAAAAACATAAATAATAATGCATGGGAAAAAAACCCAGCCCAACACAAGCTAATGCAACAACTAGACGCCTATACTAAATACTTAAATGCTAATTCAATACTGAAAAAATACAGGCGTAAGAAACATGGAATATATGTTTGGGGAAGTGTTGGCAGCGGCAAAACAACTATGCTAAACATGTTTTACGACCTATGTACCAGCAAAAAGAAACAACGTCTACATTTCCATGAATTTATAACTAAAACAGTTAAAGATATCCACCAACTTCAAGGCCAAAAAGACCCTGTAACAAAAGTAATTAAGCAGCTAGCTGCAACAACAGACATATTATTTGTAGATGAGTTCTTGGTAAATGACATAGGCCATGCAACCATTCTAAAAAAGATAATAAGTGCATGTGTTAAATATAAAATATTCATTATAACCACCGCGAACTCGCCGCCAAAAGACTCATATAAAGGAGTTATAAACAAGCACTTATTTAATCCTGCCGTGGAGGCAATTGAAAAAGAATTTGCTGTAATAGAACTGGATTCAGATATAGACTACAGAAATCTAAATCATGACCATAATCATAATTATTTTCATCCAAATACAAAAACCACAGCAAAACTCATGGCTGATATGTTTACATTTTTAAGTGATGGTAATAACGCTGGCAATAAAATCATTAATATAAATAATAGAGATATAACCACCTTAGCTAACAACCCAAAATGCATTTGGTTTAACTATATGAATATAATTAAATCGCCTCGAACTCATGCCGACTTTATCATAATATGTGAGCGCTATAATGCAATACTCATAAGCCAAGTCAGGCCTTTAAAAGCCAATGAAAAAGATCTAATTATAAATTTCTGCCACTTTATAGATATCTGCTATCATAAAAAAATAAGACTAGTTATGGAATCATCCTGCTCTATAGATAACCTTTTTGCAAAGGATGCAACTATATCCGCAATCCCTAGAACCATATCCAGAATAAAAGAAATGCAAATAATAACCGCATAAATAAATCTTGCTTATTCATACAAATAATAATATAAATAAAATTAGCTTTTTTAATCAAGGACTGGAGAAAAACACATGGCTAAATTACGCTTAATACCCGCAATACTTATAACTTGTGCTATGGCAAACACAAGCCCTACTGAAAACTTGCATCATAATACAGCGGAAGCTAGTAATACCCTAAAAGTATATCAAGCACCCAGTGAAAGCTCTGCTGTAATTGCTAACATAGACCCAAGCACAGGCATAACTATCCTACCAAATAACTGGGTACAAATTGTAGATATCAAAAGTAATAAAGCTGGCTGGGTTACTCAAGAAGAACTAAAAAAAGCATTAAAACAAGACAATATATGGATAAAACAAGTCACAACTAATACAAACGGCACCTTTAAATCAGTATCAGAAATAAAAACTGGCTCAACAACAACCAACCAAGATGAAACTGCAGTAGATGAATATCATTCAACAATAGCAGAAGTTAAAAAACAGCATGAAATTATGAGCAACAATTTTAATAAAACCCTAATGCAGCTAAGACAGCTAGAAACAGACTTGTTTGATGATACAATGCTAAGCACAGAAAATTGGCAAAACACTAATACACAAGAGGAAACTAAAAAAAATTCATGGAGTCAATGGACTGACTGGAATAATTGGTTTGTAAAATAAAATTTGTTCTATGGCTATGATGTAGCTGTTAAATTATTATCAATCACAGTTACATCATCGCATAAAAAACTTCTAAAATAATATAAAATAATAATGCCAGGAGCAGCTGCTAGCGCCCCTACTATAAAGAATTCAAACCAACCTAACTGGCCAATAAGATAACCTGCAAACGGTCCCAAAGCTATACGAGGCAAAGCACTTAATGCACTTAAAAATGATATTTGGGTGGCCGCGTAACGCGCATTCCCACATAAGCTCATAAACAATACTACCAACAAGCAACTAGTTGCACCAGCTGCAAAACTTTCTAAAAAAACAGAAACTATAACAAACCATTCAGCAGGATAAACAGTAACGCCAACAAACATCAACATAGATATTAACTGTAATAGACCAAGGCCTAATAGCAAGTTATAAAAACCACATTTTTTCATGAAAAAACTAGAAAATAATGCGCCACCAATAGTAGCTAGCAAACCGAAAACTTTTACCAAATAACCAACATAAGTTAGGCTATAATGAAGACCTTGCAGCAGAAATGGCTGCAAGAAATTAAGCAAAAATGCATCGCCAAGTTTATAAAAGACAATCACAACCAAAATTATATTGATGTTTTTTATCTCAAGTAAATTAGCAAATGAATTTTTAATGATATCGCCAGGGGTTGTGTCTTTAAAGTTATACTCCTGTGGCCTTGGCATAGACCATGTAAACATAAAACCCATCATTAATATAAGTGTCATAAATTTATATGTAGTGCTCCAGCCATAATTATCAGCAACAACTAAAGCAAAACCACCTGCTACAACCATTGCAAGTCTATAAAATGTAGTTGCAAAGCCAACAACCAAGGACCGCAATCGTTTAGGGGTTATAACCTGCCTATAGGCATCCACAGCCATATCTTGAGTTGCGCTACACAAACTTGCGATAAATGCAAAAACAATCATCAAATAAGGGGAACTAATAGGGTCTAAAAATGACAAAACAAGTAACGATGTAAAAACACAAAACTGGGTAATTAATATCCAAATTCTACGCGGAGAGTCAGAGCTCAAGCTGCATGAGTCTAAAAATGGCGACCATAAAAACTTCAAGGCATACGGCAGACCTAGCAAGCTTAATGAACCTATAGTAAAAAAATCAAGCCCCTTTTGACTATACCAAGTTTGCAAAGTACTACTTAGCAACAACAGTGGCAGGCCTGAAACAAAAGCTAGCACAGAGTTTATACTGATACAGTTTATATCTAGCCTTTTTACTTTGCGCATTGCTTAAGACCTCAATAATCTTAAGCTTAAATCTATTGCTTTTATATTTTTAGTCATACTCCCCACCGAAATATAATCAACGCCACTCACAGCATACTCTTTTATATTTGAAATACTTATATTCCCAGAAACCTCCAGAGGAACTCTGCCTACAGTATGTTCTACAGCTTCTGCGCATTGACTAGGGGTGAAATTGTCAAGCATTATTCTATCTATGTCTAATTCCAATGCTAATTGGAGCTCGGCAAAGTCTTCAACTTCAACAATAATAGGAAGAGAGCCCCCATGAATTACTTTTGCTGCTGTAACAGCTGCAGAAATAGAGCCACAAGCGATAACATGATTTTCTTTTATCAAAACAGCATCATATAACCCCATGCGATGATTAGCACCACCACCACAAACTACAGCATATTTTTGAGCAGCTCTCCATAATGGGATGGTTTTTCTAGTATCTAGCAACCTAGCTCTACAACCTTGAATTATAGAAACCAATGCGAAAGTTTGAGTTGCTGTTGCAGATAATAACTGCATAAAATTTAACGCTACACGCTCACCAGTCAAAATATGCTTTAGAGGGCCTGCTATACTAAATATTTCATCGCCTTCAACCAAAACATCACCATCATTAAAATTCCAAGAAATAGAAATATCAGAAGATAGCTCACTAAAAACAGAATCAACCCACGCACTACCGCAAAGAACCATAGCATCACGGGTGATTAAACGACCATTTCCAACTTGATCATCGGCTATCATTACAGCTGATGCATCACCTGGACCTATGTCTTCCTGCAAGGCATTGGTTACCATCAATTTAACTACTTTATTGTCAACTGCAAAATTCAAAACCTTTCTCAAATAATGTTAGTTAATTTTTTTATGCGCTTAATAAAACTTTTTTTGTTAAAGGCAATAAAAACTCCAGACAAAATGTAAATCATAAATGACAAGAAAACAATAATAGCTGGTGCGACTGCGATTAGACAAAACGCTGCAACTATTAAAAAAGCATAAAACCATGATATTTTTTTATTTACATCCTGCGCCTTAAAACTAGCATATGGTACATTACTAATCATCAATAAAGCTACAATCACACCAAAAACCAATGATAAAACACTAAAAAACTGATTATTTAATTCATAATATTCAATAACCCATAAAAAACTCATCATAGATGCAGCACCAGCGGGAGATGGCAGACCCTTAAAAAAGTTTTTGTCTTGCTCCTGGCTATTAAATTTAGCGAGCCTAAGTGCAACAGCTGCCACATACAAAAAACTAATAGCCCAACCTAGCTTGCCATAAAAGCTATAACTCCAACTATACATAACTAAAGCAGGACCAACTCCAAAAGAAACCATATCGGCTAAACTATCAAATTCTCCCCCAAAAGCAGACTCTGTACCTGTAAGCCTAGCCACCCTACCGTCGAGACCGTCTAGTAGCATAGCTATAAAAATAGCATAAGCAGATATAGAAAAATTGCCGTTAATTGCGGATATTATAGCAAAAAAACCAGCAAACAAACCCATTGTTGTCAATAAGTTTGGCAGGAAATATATACCCTTGGCTTTTACATTACTATTCAAGTGAAGCTCCTTATAAAACAAATACTCCTTGAAATTATATATGAAAAAGTCCTTATTGCAAAATAATTAGCAAATCATAATGATATTAGTGCAATAATAACAGTTTCATGTTAAAATATACTGCTAGGTAATAAGCTAATATTTGTATAGATATCAGAGGGAATGATGAAAAACACATTAACAATTATGAAAAAAAACAGTATGTCTAGAGGCATAATAGTAGCAGCAAAATTTATAAAAGAATTTTTACATGGATGCTTAGCGTTCAGAAATATTGGGCCTACAATTACTGTTTATGGCTCAGCTAGATTTAAACCTGGCCAAAAATACTACGATATAGCCATTGAACTTGGCAAAGTATTAGCAAAAAACGGTATAGCTGTAATGACAGGTGGTGGCCCAGGAATTATGGAGGCTGCGAACAAAGGCGCCAAATTAGGTGGCGGCAAATCCTATGGCTGCAGCATTATTATCCCTTGTGAAAGCAGGAATAACCCATATGTTGACAAAGGCGTGACATTTAAGTATTTTTTTGCACGTAAATTTATACTGTCAAAATTCTCTTCAGGATTTATTGCTCTACCTGGTGGCTATGGCACCATGGATGAAATTTTTGAGATGGCAACACTCGTAAAAACAGAAAAAATTCCTGGGTTCCCTATTGTCTTGATTGGAACCGAGTTCTGGCAGCCCATGATCGACTACCTAGATAACACATTTGTTGCCAATGGAACTATTTATAAAGAAGAACTGGATTGCTTTTATTTAACAGATTCTATTGACGATGCACTTGGGTATATCAAAAAAACTGTATCCCGGATAAAAACCAATGAGTGAAAAGCATAAATTACAAGAGAAAATTTTCCACTGTGGTGAAACATACTTTCAAAGCCTACTGGAAGACATAAATAAAGCAAAAAAATCTATTGATATAGAGGTATATATATTCAGCAAAGATAATTTAGGAAAAAAAATACTAAAAGAATTAATTGCTGCAACAAAAAGAAAAAAAATAAGAATAAGATTACTAGTTGACGGTGCTGGCACCCCATTTTGGGGTGGAAAACTTATAAGAAAACTAGAAAAATATGGGATTAAAACCAAGGTTTTTAACCCTCTTCCATGGGAAATTTGGCAATGGCGGCGCTCATCATCTAAAATGCCATTCTTACTCCACATTTTTTATATGATTTTAAAAATAAACTCTAGAAACCACAGAAAATCTATAATAATAGATGATAAGATCGCCTATGTAGGAAGCCTTAATATTGATCAGCGCCATTTAAGCAAAAAAAATGGCGGCCAAAATTGGCGCGACACTGCAGTGCGCTTGAAAGGATGCGACTTGAAAAATATCAGCGTCGCTTTTAATAAGGCCTGGGATCATAACATTTGGCAAACAAAAATAGACAAACTAGTAAATAACATAAATAATAAAATAAGATTAAATAACACTGCCAAAACAAGAATAATGCTCTACAGAAACTTATTAAAAACATTAGGAAAAGCTAAAAATAGAGTATGGATTACAAATGCTTACTTTATCCCTAACAACCTATTTTTAAAAAAGATAAAGAAGCTTGCAAGAGCCGGGGTAGATGTACGCATTATTGTTCCCAAAAAATCAGATATCCCAAGTATGCAGTGGGCTGCCAGTAGCCTTTATGAAAAACTATTGAATTCAGGGGTGAAAATATATGAATATTCTCCAAGCATGCTACATGCTAAAACTATAATAATAGATGACTGGGTGGTACTTGGCTCTAGCAATCTCAACCATCGCAGCCTACTTCACGACTTAGAAATTGATATTAAAATAGAGTCTGAACAGGCAAAAGAAGATGTAATCTCTCAATTTAAACAAGATCAAGCCAACTCTGAAACAACTGAACTTAGCTCTATACCAAAAAGGAAGGTACACAAAAAAATAATAGGAAACATAATTGTGTTTTTAAAATACTGGGTTTAATCCTATCTCATAAAAAAAACAAGAAAAAATACGATTTATATACTATATATAAACAAGTATTAATGAGGAAATTATATGGAAATAGAAAAGCAAATAGAATATAAAGAAAAATTCATGAAGAATGCAGCTATTGTACAAGACAATAAAGGCAACATTATTTACAATAAAGATAATATTCAAGATCTAACTGAAAACCACTTAGACATGGCTTATTATACATCCGTTCGCGATGGAGGATCTGCATACAAAAAAGAGGAGAATGGGCTGTATTCTCGTATGACACTGGAACACCAACAATATCAATCACCAACTACACGTATAATGAGCTTTTTATACCGAAACCAAAAAAATGCAATGGCCAATGAATTAGCAAATATATCATCACCAAATAGTGACAAGACTGGTTTTAATTTCCGCGATCACATAAAAAATGACTATGTGAGAAAGGCCATAATTTTCCCGAATGCAGAGAGAAACACCTTGTCTCATAAAATTAAAAACTTTTTTGCAAGAAAATCAGAGAGATTGTTTCATAGAATTAAAAACTTTTTTGCAAGAAAAACAAAAGTGATGCCACAAGAGGGTCCATACGAACAACTATCTAAGCATCAACAATTTAAAGAAACCTTTATTGACAAACATAATGAATCTAAACAAGACTCACAAAAGCAATCAGAAGGAAAGATAGAGTTTAATATAGATGAAAATAGTATAAAAAGCGCTGAAATTGGCGAGCTAAAAACCACTTGCCCTAACACAATAAAGCAAAAACTTGATGAACATGCTTCTCTAACAAAAGACGAAAAAGGCCCCGAAATAAAAATAGAATTACATAATGGCGACAAACATTCTGTCAGGCCCGGGTTTGCATCATTGGAACCTGACAAAAGTGTAACCAAATCAAATTCTGCCCCAAGTTTGGGCCCATAATTAAATTAAAGAAAAGTAATAAATATAAGTTAAGTTAAGTTAAAGCAACATGAATTAATGCTAGGCTGGGTAAAGATATAAAACAAAAAGGTATGATAAGAACAACAGCACCCCTAGAACGCCTTCACGCCTATTAATGAGTAGTTTATCACCATCGAAACAATAACATGCCACCCAAAAACATAGTGTAGTGATGGCCATAAAACCAAAATCGCGATAAATAACCAACTTGTGAATAATTCCGGGAGAGAAAATAGCTGGCATAGCCAAAACCGCAAACATACCAAGTACATTAGAGCCAATAACATTCCCAATAGCAATGTCATGCTCCCCTTTTTTAACACCAGATATAGATGCTGCAAGCTCTGGCAAACTAGTTCCAATAGCCACAATAGTAAGACCTATAATTAAATCACTCACCCCAAAATAATGAGCAAGATCTATAGAAGCACCAGTTAAAATCCTGGCGCTAAAAATTAATAAACATAAACCTAGCGCAAAGTAAAACCAAGCTTCATAAACTCCATATTTAACATCTATTTTGATTTCTGGAATAATAAGATTAAGCTTCTTTGCTCTAAGTATTATAAAAGCAAAGGAAACAACTGTAACAACTAAACATGCCAATAAAACATACCCTTGTTTTGGCCCAAGGAAACCATTATACATAAGTAAAAAAGCTATAAATAAAGATAGAGCCATCACAGGCACTTCCCTCTTTAGAATTAATTTAGATACTTTTATTGGGCAAACAATTGCAGTAACCCCTAAAACTAAAGCTATATTAATTATATATGAACCTAGTGCATTTCCAATCGCAATGCCTGGTCCATTGTTTATAGCCGCATCAAATGAAACTAAAAGCTCAGGCACAGCAGTAGTAAATCCAACAAGAACAGTACCAATTATTACCTTAGGCATATTGAAGTTATCAGATATTGCCACTGCAGCATCTACAAATATATCTGAGCTCCATACCATTATAATAAAGCTCACGGCTATGATTAATAGTTCTTGCCACATAATATGCACCTCATTCAACACTCAAGCTATTATTATAGTTAAAGACACCCATTCAGACAAATTTAATTTTTAATGAATACCCTGTATTGTTTTTTATTTAAGAAATATTATGCTTAGATAAATAACAAGGGACGCACATGAGCAAAAACAAAGGGTTTATTATGGCAGAATTAATTGTAGTATTTACTATAATAGCTATACTCATAAAACTCACAAATTCAAGCTATCACAGCATAACCAAACACACGAAAGAACTTAACAACAAAATAAGCTCACTGCATACGCAATCAAAAACTAGTTAGCTGGGTCATAAATAAAAGCATCTAACAAGAATAAAGCACCACCTATACTAATAAAGCTATCTGCTAAGTTAAAAACCGCAAAGTGCCAACCACCCCAGTAGAAATCTATAAAATCAACTACATGCCCTAGCAAAATTTTATCAAATAAATTTCCAATAGCTCCCCCAATTATAAATGCGATGGCGCAATGGAGTAGGTACCTATTTAATTCTGTTTTATACTGCATAAAAGCTAATAGCAAAACGATTGCTATACTTAGTGAGCATAATGCGTAATAAGCGACATCCCCAGAATTTGCAAACATACTAAATGCAATGCCTTTATTATAAGTTAGAAACAAATTAAAGTGCGGCGCAACAGAGTAAGTATGTGCTTCGCTCAAATTTGCCAACACCCAAGCCTTACTGCATTGGTCTAGCATTATTACTATAGCACTAATAGCAAACCAAAAAGCAATCGCACACAATCTGTTTTTTCGCAATAACATAACAATCTCTACAAACTCAATATCGAGAATATTATATACAAAATAACATTATAACTACACTAATATTTATTCTACTGCATAATATTACTGATAAATGTAAAGGTAATGCTTTCGTTTAAAACATAAAACCAGAACGCCTAAACACCAAATCATTAAAATTTTTAGTTAATTTTAACAGGAGCATAAGTACAATTAATAACATCACTTAATAAAAGAGTATCTAAACACGAAAACTGCTCTACCCTGACCTCATGCAGCTTTTTCATGTACTCATATTCCTTTTTAGCATAACCTGGATATAGTGGCTTAACGACATCGCCAAAAAAATAAAAATCTTTACTTTGTGGCGGACCATAATATTAACCTTTAGTAACAGGATATTCTAACAACATCTTTGTATTTACGCTCTCTTTTAAATTAAAATTAGAATTGCGTTTCTTTTCAGATATATTTTCTGCCTTATAAATTTCAGAAAAATCTCGATACAACTCTTGAACTATATTTATTAGCAGCTTAGATTTTTCTAATGAAACATCTCCATATGACAAGAACAAGCTATAGTAGTCTAAACCATCTACGCCACATTGCACTGGCATTATACGCCACCTATTTTTACAAAAAATAGATAACTTTAGGCAAATGAAAAACATGAGTAGCCATTTGTTCAAATATAAACTTTATATATTTTACTATCTATGATTAAAATATATTCAATATTATAAAGTAACAATACCATATAAAAAACCACCTTAAAAGGTGGTTTTTTAGCTGCTTGGCAAATAATTACTGACCTTTGGCACTACCTGGTGCTAGCTTCGTATCAAAAGGTGTGGGAGCTCCTTTACTTGAACTTAAGCTATGCTCTAAATCAATTATTTTTTGCTCACCTTCTTTGCCCTTCGCAAAAACTTTAAACTCCATACCTTTAGCTGTTTCACCAACATCCTTAAGAGACTGAAATTGGTCTGCTGGCTTAAAAAGCATACCACTATAAAGTGCATGCTGAGTAACAATATTATAACTACCATCAGAATAACGCATCATAGAGAACTGAGTTAGAGCTGTATCGCCAGATACTTCGTTAAAACCAAAAACGCGACTCATAACCTGATAAATATTCTCTAAAGACTCTTCACTTAAAACATTAG